>DATMMY010000061.1:0-18071 GCA_035569515.1 Candidatus Solibacter sp.
GATCGTAACGTAATATCCGTCCGGATCTCGGAGCGAGAACTCCTTGGTTTGAGTGTTCCGATTCACGTGTGGCTCCTGTTCGAGCCGAGTGACGATAGAGCGTGCCCTTTGAAGCGCCAGGTCGAAATCATCGACACGGAAGAACAACAGGAGCCCGTTGCCGGGTGTCCCGTGATCGGGGCTCATCAGTGAGGGATGCTCGTGGGCGCCCCACTCGTGGAGGCAGAGCAAGGCAGTTCCATCTGAATCCAGGATTTGTCCAAAGTAATCATGGGCAGGAAGGGTGGCCGGCTGACCGAACAGCGCCCGGTACCATTTGCAGCTGCCCGGCACGTCGCCTATCCCTATGATCGTCCATGTGCGCTTCATCGGCTCCCCCTCTGTGGATTAATTTTTAGTTTAGACCGACCTGGATACAACCGGTCATCCCAGAACTTGCCGTACTGTTTTATGCCGACAGGCCGAGTCAGGCTAAACCTGCCATCGCCTTAGAGATAGATTCTCTCAGATTGGCGAATCGTCGGCAAACCTTCCCTTACCCGGATTAGGTAAGAGTTGCCCGTCACACGACCAGAATCGCGCTGTCGTTTCAGGGCATGCGCTTCATCTCAGCAACTGCAAACCTTTCATTCAGATGATTCAGATGAAGGTTGCTGCGAACTTTTGAATGTGTCTCTACGCCGGGAACGCCTCAAGTCGTTGACCCGGCGCATGGATGTTCTCATTGACGCTTGTACTTGTTCGAATCGGGGCGACGCCGCCGATGTTACCTGCAGCGATGGCTTCCAGCCGCTTCTTAAGCCGACCCAGATAAAGGGCTGGTGGCTCCAATAGAGGAATCGCCGGGCTGACGCAGGGCTTGACCTGAGCCAGCAGCTCCAGCGCCGCTGATGCTGAAATCACCTCTGAAACATCAAGGCTGTTCAGCTGGTACGAAGCGGGCAGGCTGTTTTGCCAATTGCTGTGATTTTCGATGTAGCGGAGCACTTGCCCGAGAGCGACTTTGGTCTTCTCATCGCCAATAAAACCTGCGTACTGGTCGAGCAGTTGCTCCGGTGTCAGATCAGCATAGCGGCACATTTGTGCGAAGGCATAGATATTGAGAGATTCGGCCTGGAAAAAGATGGCGTTGCCGACCAGACCATCCAGGCCTATTCTGCGTCCGCAATCAACAAGAGCCCGGATGTAGCGCGTCTCGGCCGAGGATTGCCCGCCAGATGCCACGTTGTTGGGCCTTAGGAAACCATCGTCAGCCTCATCCACCAGGAAATAAGGCCAGCCAAGCAGTGGCTTGACGCCCCGGGTTCGCAGCACCTGCACGTCCTTCGGTGTCGGATAGAGCTCTGGCTCAATCCCCGCTTTGGCATAACAAGACAGGGCAAGCGACCGGTAGTAGTTGTGGAGCGGAAAAGACACACCGCAACCAGGCCCAAGCAAGTCAGGCGCCGCCGCGACCGCTCGCGACAGTTTGACCTCCTGCTGCCAAAAACGGAGGCTGAAGGGGGAAGAAAAGCCTTCCCACTCTGACACGGCCCAGAGGTTTACCATGAACTTCGCCTCGGGCGCCTGCTGCTTCGCTATCTGCTCTACGCTACGACAAAACGCGAGGCAGTTTTCCAGAGTACTTCGGCCTTTAGGGTCTCCGCCCGGGTCGCCTGGAAGGAAGATGAAGGCGTCAGCATTCCGTAGAGCGGAGACGGCTTGCCGCAGATTCGCGAATCGCTCCTCTAGTTTGGCCTTGTCGAGAGGGCTGAAGGCTCCCGAATACCCAGTTTTGCCGGGTCCCTTCCATTGCTCCATACCGGCGAGCAGGACGATTCCCACGCGGAAGCCTCTCTCGTGCGCCAGATGGATCGCGCTGGACATCTCCTTGTAGTAGTCGGGCAGGTGGTCGGGGCGAGAACGAAACCCCGCTTCACAGAATTCCAGATAGTTGTAGCCGCAGGCTTTATAGAAATCGTACATTCGCGGGTCCTTGGGAGGCGGATCCGTGGGAAGTGAGCAATACAACCCGATCGTCTCGAAGGCACCCGCATGTTTTGCCGAACTCTTCGCCTCCGCGGCGGCACCAAGTATCGGGAAATCCTGAGACAGAAATGATCCAACGGACGTTGCAACAGCGGCATGGAGAAAGCGTCTGCGATTCATAGTTTCCAGCCCTATGTTACTTCAATAACTCACGATAGATCGCTACGCCTCGGGGATGCGCCAAGCCTGAACGCGTGGGTAGCTCCTGAATGGTCGGCATCCGGAAGTTACGATTTGCTGACGCTGCGGATTCAGCGAGGGAGATCTGGCAGAGGCGACGCTCTGTGCCCTGCTCCGAAGAGCCCGTGCGCCAAAACCCAAGAAGTGAAAGCGATACCCATTTTAGAAGAGAGGAATGGGTTTGAATTGTTGGCGGCCCGTCAATAAATTGCGTCACTTTGTGTCACATCAGATGTCCAGGTTCTTTACATCCAGGGCATTTTCCTCAATGAACTTACGCCGGGCCTCCACGTCTTCACCCATGAGCGTGGTAAAGATCAATTCGCAGGCCTCAATGTCCTCAGCTTTCACAGCCAGCAAGGTCCGCTGCTCAGGATCCATGGTGGTGTGCCAAAGCTGCTCAGAGGTCATTTCTCCCAGCCCTTTGTAGCGTTGCACCGTATATTCCTTGCGGCCCTCATTCAGGACGTATTCGAACAGCTCCCGAGGCGTTTGCTTCTCTATCAGTTCAGGTTCCGTTTTCGTACGCCGGGCGGCTGGCTTGGCCGATTTCCTGGCTGCATTCTCCTGGTCATCCTCGGCGTCGTTCGAGCCGGCGGATTTGTCGCTGTTGCCGCCCTTGGCCACAACCTCAACTATGAATGGCGGTTGCATGAATTCATCGATCTGCTTGAACTTGGAAATCATCTGCCGGTATTCCGGCGTGGACGCCAGCGCCCAGTTGATCTGGCGCTCCGCTCCCTGAGAATCCGTGAAGTGCACTCCCCACAGATTATGTTCTTCATCAAAGTAGCTCTCTACCGATTTGAGCTGCTGCTCTTTGGCCATCTTGTTCAGCTCTTTTTCCAATTGCTGAATTTTCTTAGGGGCGGTTTTCTTGTCTCCCTCAAAATCAACGCGCTGAGAAAATCCCAGCTTGGGAAGCAGTTGAGTAATCTTTTCGCTGCGAATGCGCTTGTCCGTCTTGTCAAAGAACCCCAGGTATTCGTTCAGGGTGGTCATGAACTTAGCCAGAGGCGCGCCTTCCAGTTTGGCCGCCCCTTCCCCATAGCGGACCACCATGCCTTCCGCAGCGCGCTTTACCATGACCCGCACAAACTCCCGGTCGTCTTTGATGTAAAGGAGCGTCTTGCCTTTCTTAATGCCGTAGAGCGGCGGCTGCGCGATAAAGACATTGCCACGCTTGATCAGCTCATTCATGTGGCGGAAGAAAAACGTAAGCAACAGGGTGCGAATATGCGATCCGTCAACGTCGGCATCCGTCATCAGGATCACTTTCCCATAGCGCAGCTTGGCTGGATCAAAATCGTCTTTGCCAATGCCCGTCCCGAGCGCTGTAATCATGGCCCGGATTTCTTCATGACTCAGCATCTTGTCATAGCGGGCTTTCTCTACATTCAGGATTTTGCCCTTGAGCGGCAAAATGGCCTGGAAGCGACGGTCGCGGCCCTGCTTGGCAGTGCCGCCGGCGGATTCACCCTCCACCAGGAAGAGTTCGCAACGATTGGGATCGCGTTCTGAGCAGTCCGCCAGCTTGCCGGGAAGACCGCCGCCGTCCAATGCGCCTTTGCGCCGGGTTAGATCGCGAGCCTTGCGGGCCGCCTCGCGCGCCCGGGCAGCCTCAATCGCTTTGTTGATGATCTTGCGAGCCACCGGAGGATTCTGCTCGAAGAATGCCCCCAAACGCTCGTTGATGAACGCCTGAACAATCCCGGCAATATCGGAGTTGAGCTTTCCCTTGGTCTGGCCTTCAAACTGGGGCTGCGGCAACTTAACGCTCACTACCGCCACCAGGCCCTCACGCACGTCGTCACCGGTCAGGTTTTCCTTGACATCTTTGAAGAGGCCAAGCTGCTGGCCGGCGTAGTTGACGGTGCGAGTCAGCGAAGTGCGGAAACCGGAAAGATGGCTACCGCCATCCACTGTGTTGATGTTGTTGGCAAAGCTGAAGACCGTTTCCGAGTAGCCGTCGTTGTATTGAAGAGCAATCTCCATTTGGACGCCATCACGCTCGGCTTCCATGTAGATCGGCTTATCGTGCAACACGCTTTTGCCGCGGTTCAAGTGCTTGATGAACTCCGCGATGCCGCCCGTGTATTTGAATTCCAGCCGCTTGGCTTCACCGGTCTTCGAATCCGTCTGACGTTCGTCCGTCAACGTGATCTGCAGGCCTTTGTTCAGGAAAGCAAGTTCGCGCAAGCGTTGCGCGAGAGTGTCAAAGTTGTACTCCGAAACGGTGAAAATCTCTTTGTCGGGAAGAAAGTGGACCTTGGTTCCGCGCTTTTTTGTGGTACCCGTCTTCTTCAGCTTGGTCTGCGGCTGGCCCTTGGAGTAACCCTGCTCCCAGACATGACCGTCCCGCCAGATTTCCAGATCAAGTTGATGACTCAGCGCGTTTACGCACGAAACACCAACGCCATGCAAACCGCCTGACACTTTGTAGTTGGAGCTGTCAAACTTTCCACCGGCGTGCAATTTCGTAAGCACCACTTGCGCAGCGGGAAGTTTTTCTCCATCTACAACCATGTCATCCACGGGAATCCCGCGGCCATCGTCGACGACCGTGATGGAATTATCGATGTGAATGGTCACGTCGATAACCGTTGCGTATCCTGCCAGGGCTTCATCAACCGAGTTGTCCACCACTTCATAGACCAGGTGATGCAGGCCCATCTCGCCGTTCGAGCCTATGTACATAGCTGGACGGAGACGCACGGCCTCCATGCCCTCAAGCACTTTTATGTCGTCTGCGGTGTAGTTCCCGTTTCCGTTCCCACTGGTTTTCTTTGTTTCTGAATGTTCTGCCATTTGTTTTGCAGTTGCTACGGAATCCTTTACGACCACACACACTCCCTTTGCGATCCAGGCGCGCATTCAGGCACCCGGCCAGCACAATTCAGATCTCGCCGATTCGGCCCAAGTTACTGAAAATTCAATTATTTAGTGGAATTTCTGCCACTCCTCATTTTACCACAAAGCGAATTGCTGGATAGCGGAAAACAAGCTGCTCAATGTGAGGTGGAGAGACCAATGCCAGCTCCAAGTCGGGCTTCTGTACTCATGACGAAAGCATTTTCCTAAGGCCTGAACATTGGTTAAATTTAAGGCCCATTTTGGGTGCGCCAGACAGTAACACCTCGTGACTCTTGGACCTGATAAAACAAGCGTTTGGACATGAACAAGGGATATCCACACCTGTGGAAAAATACCGTTTATAAACGGCTGATCCACTGATATACTCCCCGCAACTCGGCAATCACCACCCCGAGTAACAAAAATTCAGGAGATCCCCTAATGAAAACGCTACTTCGTTCCAGCCTTCTCGCTCTAGTCTTCTTCGGCGGCTATGCTGCTTTTTCAGTAAACAATCAATCAACTCCGCGACCCATGGGGCCCGCACCAGCCCCCAATATGCCCATTCCTGCACCATGCGCTTGTTAACTAGTGATTTACCCTCAGTGATGCATATCACGTAGTGCCACTGAGACTTGTGCAAAATTGGGATTTTGGCGTCGCTTGGGCTAGGTAACTAACTACTAACTCAACGCCAAGAATTCTGGCCGCTGGATGCTTGAAACCGCATCCAAGGTCGTGGTATGCTTCCCGACCTCTGGAGGCAGCCTTATGCACATGTCTCTTACTTATTGGGCGCTCACGGTTTCTTCGCTTTGCCTGCAACTAGGCATTTTGACCGTAATGCTGAAGCGCAAGCTGCGCGCAAATTTTCCGTTTTTCTTCAGCTATACGGCGTACTGTATCATCCAGCTGCTTGCCGTGATTTTGGCTATAAGGCTTCCCTACCAGTATTTCTTTTATGTGTACTACGCGCTGACGGCGATCAACTTGTTGTTCGGGTTCGCCATCATGTACGAAGTCTTCATCAATATTCTGAAGCCTTACTCCGCGGTCATTGACCTCGGCAAGATGCTCTTTTGCTGGGCGGGAATTTTTCTGCTCCTGGTGGGAGTCCTTACCGCATTTGTAACAGCGGGCTCACAGCCAAGCAAAGTGATGGCTGCCATTCTTATTGTGCAACGAAGCATCCAACTGATGCAGTGCGGCTTGCTTCTGCTGCTTTTGCTTTTCGAGACGCGCCTTGGGCTTTCCTGGCGCAGTCATGCCATGTCCATTGGACTCGGGTTGGGTAGTTTCTCCGCCATCGCCTTGATTCTGTGCTACGTGCAGAATCACCTGCCTCCCGGACAGGGGCCCATCGTACCGATGATCAGCACCGTTTCTTCGCTTGCAGTCAGCGCGTTTTGGGGTGTGAGCCTGCTGCTTCCGGAACCACAACGCAAGAATGTTCTGGACTCACCGTCGCGCCTTATTTTCCAGCGCTGGAATGAAAGTTTGGCTGGTACACCCTTAGTAGCTGGCAATCAGCTCGCTTTTTCTCCCGTTGATTCGTTCATCCCCGGAGTAGAACGAGCCGTTGATCGGGTTATGGCCCGCAAGATGGTGGAATAGGCTTTCGCTTCTATAGCAAGAAACAGGCCGGACATTTTGTCCGGCCTTTGTTGTTTTCCCTGACTGGTTGTCATCCGCATCAGATTCGCATAGGCATGATGATGTAGCGATATTTGTATTCGCTATCGGGGGCTTCGTCCGGCCGCAACTGGCCTGCCGACTGAGCATCTTTGAACTCAAACCGCACGTCGCCGGAAGTAACGACCTTCAGAAATTCCAGCAGGTACTGCGAATTGAAGCCGATGACCATGGGATCGCCGTCATAGGTGGTTTCCATGGAATCTTCGGACTCTCCGGTTTCGGTGTTTGAAGAAGAGATCTTCAATTCATTTTTTTCCACTTTCATGCGGACCGCATTCGAGCGCTCATCCGCGAATTGGGCCACGCGCTGAATTGCACCGGAAAGCTCGTCGCAATGGACAGTGACGGATTTGTTGTTATCGCGGGGCAGCACAGCTTCATAGTTCGGAAATTGGCCGGTGAGTTGACGCGAGGTCAGCAATCGGCCGCCTATACGGAAGAAGAGCGTAGATTCATCCCTGGCAAACTCTACCTCCTGGATATCAGCAGCATTCAAAAGGGAGTTGAGTTCGGCCATGGCCTTTTTAGGGACCAGCACTTTCATTTCGCCGCTTACCGTGAGCTTGGAGTTGCTATGTTCAATATGGGCCAACCGATGGCCGTCGGTGGCCACCATGACGATGCTCTCCGGCTTCAACACCATGAGGGCGCCATTCAGCGTGTAACGGGATTCCTCATTGGAGATGGAAAAGATGGTCTTTCCAATTAAATTGCGAATGACGGGGGCGGGAAGCTTAATGGCCGATTCAGCGGGAAACAGGGGAAGCGCCGGGAAGTTGGCGCGTGCCATGCCGACCATCTTGGTATTCGACCGCCCGCTGCGGATTTGCACCCAATGGTTTTCCAGCAGCTTGATGCTTATCTCTCCATCACCCAGCAGCCTTACGTAATCGTACAGCTTGCGGGCCGGTATGGTGCAGGACCCATCTTTTTTTACCTTGGCAGGGCAAGCTGTACGCAAACTCAAATCCAGGTCCGTGGCCGTAATCGAGAGCTTGTCTCCCGCAGCCTCAAATAAAAAATTGGAGAGGATCGGAATGGTCGTCTTGCGTTCTACCACGCCCTGTGTGGCCGTGAGTTCTTTCAGTAGATCCAATTTGCTGACTGTTATTTCCATTGCGGCTCCCGCCTCTGTACCCGCGGAAGAAGGCATACGGCCTCCTTGGAGTTCTTAGCTCTACCTTATCAAAACAAAATAACTAAAAACAGTAGTAACAGCAGATGCCTGCGGAAAAGTGGGAATCATGGACAAATTGTTGACTTGCAACCTGTTGCCCCCGGATCACCACTTGCACTTCCGGTCCCTAACTCTGTGCATGACCTTGAATCGCCGGTACCCAATTAAAGTTCAGACCGCTTATTGCACCGTTTCCACAGTCTCTCCACAGCACTCCCTAAGGGAAACGCGTCCGAAAGTGGAAAAGTCTACACGACAGGGCTCTCCCAGCCATCCCTGCCAGTCGTTGCTAGTTGTTCAGGGTCTCGGTCAATTTGTTCAGCATCCTGTTCAAATCCTTGTCCGCCTGCCGTTGCTCCTCAATTTTGTCGATGGAGTGCATTACGGTGGTGTGGTGCTTGCCCCCAAACTGGCGGCCGATCTCCGGCAATGATGCTTCGGTCATCTGCTTGGCCAGGTACATGGCAATCTGTCGCGGGAATACAATCACGCGGGAGTTGCTCTTGACCTTGATCTCGGCGACGCGCAGCCCGAACTGTTCCGCCACGGCTTTTTGAATCGCGTCAATGGTAATCTTGCGCGCCTGGGAGTCGATGAAATTCTTAAGCACCTGCTGGGCGGTCGACAGGTTAATTTCCGCCCCGGTCAAGGAGCAGTAAGCCATCAAGCGAATCAAGGCCCCTTCCAATTCACGCACATTGGTGCGGACATTGGAGGCGATGTACAGCGCCAGGTCAGTGCTGAGCGTGACCCGCTCCGACTCCGCTTTCTTTTGCAGGATGGCCACCTTGGTTTCCAGATCGGGCGGCTGGATATCGGCAATTAGTCCCCACTCGAATCGCGACCGCAATCTGTCTTCTATCTCCGCCAACTCCTTGGGCGGACGATCACTGGCGATCACGATCTGCTTCATGGACTCGTGCAGAGCGTTAAATGTGTGAAAAAACTCTTCCTGGGTGCGTTCTTTCTGGGCCAGGAACTGAATGTCATCAATACACAGCACGTCGACGTTGCGGAATTTGTCGCGGAAGCTGGTCATCCGGTCATAGCGCAGCGAATTAATCATCTCGTTGGTAAATTTTTCGCTGGAAACATAGCAGATTGAAGCGTGAGGCTGGCGCCGTTTCACCTCATGCCCAATTGCCTGCATCAGATGGGTCTTCCCCATCCCGACGCCCCCATACAGAAACAGCGGGTTGTAGGCCTTGGAAGGCCTCTCCGCCACGGCCTGGGCCGCAGCGTGGGCAAACTGGTTACCGGAGCCCGCCACAAATGCTTCGAACGTGTACTTGGGGTTGAGCTGCGCCGCTGAATCCCAGTCAAAACGCTGTTGCTTGCCGGTGACAGGGGCCACCGCTGGACCGGGGACCGAAACCGGGGCAAATCCCCCATCGGGGCGCACTGGAGGATTGCTTGGGTCTTCTTCGGCTGTGATGAACTTCACATCGTGAAACTCGGGAGCGATGGTATCAATGGCCTCCTGGATCAGATCGCCGAACTTTTCTCCAATGTGGCGGAACTCCGGCGTGGGCACGCGCACGAACAAGATGCCGCCGTTTGCATGGCTGAACCTGGTGGGTTTTAGCCAGGTGTCATAGGAGTGCCGGCTGATCTTTTTTTCAAGTGCTCCCAGGATTCGGAGCCATGGATTCGCAGTACCGGTAGCGGTTGACGACGATGACAATGACATTTCTTGAAATATTTCCAACCGAGCTGAACCAGCTCGGTTTGTGAAGGCGATTTTTATGAAATTACTCCGTGTGGGCTTTCACAGAGCACCTGAACACCGCACAAACCTCTGAACACTGCATGGTGCAACAACTTTTTTCTAGACTGGTCGGCATACTAGCACAAACTTCTGCCGTCTAAATGCGCTCACGAAATATTTTTTACGAGCACAATCCGAAATGGAACGAACGCCCCGCGGCGATCATGGAATCCTAAGACGAGGCGAATGAAAAATGCTGCGCGCGAGGTGCAACCCTGCATTTCGGCGAATCGTATGAAGAACATTTCAGTTCGATGCAAGTCTCTCACTCGACGCACTACTGTCCGTTAGAAAGTTTTCTTGTCTCAATGCTTTAGAAATTGAACTCAAGTAAAATTATCTGGGACCTAAAAGGTGTGGTTCGTCGCACGAGGATGAGAGGAACCTCAATGAGTCTTTCGGTTAAAGGCAAAAATGAGCCAAGAAATTGGGGTTTTAATGGGTTTGCGGTCTCTGCTATGGCACAGTAAGCCCTAATTCCTTTATACTTATCGTTTGTCCTGTGCAAAAAATTCTTAGTAGGAGTTTCAGAGCTCAATGCCGAAGCGCACGTTCCAGCCTAACCGTCGCCATCGTTCCAAGACGCACGGTTTTCGTACACGAATGAAAACAAAGAGCGGACAAGCCGTGCTGTCGCGGCGCCGCGCCAAGGGACGCAAGCGCGTCTCAGTAAAGCCCGGCTTCCGCGAGTAACCGGTCTGCAAGCTTTCTCGCCATTGTGTGCTCGCCCGGATGTGAACCACAACCAGAAACAATATGGACGGAAGTTTCCCAGAAGTTCGCGATTGTTGAAACATGCGGACTTTCAGACCGTGTACCAAAAAGGCAGGAAGTATTTTGCGGGGAACATTACGGCCTTCTATCGCAACCGCAATGACGCCCAGGGTCCGCGTGTGGGGTTCACGGTAGGAAAAGTTCTGGGGGGCGCGGTAGAACGGAACCGGATACGGCGCCGGATGAGAGCTGCGGTCCAGCGGCGCCTCGTTGCGTTAAGCCTGCCGCTCGATGTCGTGCTGCATCCCAGAAAGTCGGTCTTGAAGATCGAGTTTGTGCGGCTGGAGGCGGAGCTCGAACAGATTTTTGCCGCGCTTCAAAAAGGACCACCAGAAAAGGGAGCTCCGGAGAAGGGAAGATCAGCATGAAAGCGCTCGCTACAGCGTTGCTGAAATGCTACAAGGGCGTGATTTCTCCCGCTCTTCCCGTTTCCTGCCGTTACGTTCCAAGTTGTTCGGAATACGCGGCGGAGGCCTTAGCTCGGCACGGAATTCTTTATGGCGGTATGCTGGCAGTATGGCGAGTCTTGCGCTGCAATCCGTTCGTCCGCGGGGGATATGATCCCGTGCAGAAAGATTAATTGAGAAACCTTTGACTGAATACTACAATCCGCAGCAGGATCCAGGCTCTGAGAAGCGCTTGCTCCTGGTGTTGCTCATCAGCTTTGTTGGAATTGCGTTGACCTTCCTGTTCAAGCCTCCTCAGCCGCCGGCTAAGCCAGGTCCGGAACAGCACCAGACCCAGCCTCAACCTTCTCCTTCACCAACCGGTACATCGTCGGCCCCGCAAGCGGCTAAGAACACCGAGGGCAGCATAAAGCCTGCTGTTCCAAGCCTTCCTGCCAGGCAGGCCCCGAATGTGATCGAGACGGTTGTAGAAAACGACCTTTACCGCATCACTTTCAGCAACCAGGGCGCGCTGGTGAAATCCTGGATACTCAAGAAGTACAAAGACGATTTCGGAAAACCTCTGGACATGGTGAATCCGGCCACAGCTCCTGTGGTCGGTTATCCCCTTTCGTTTTTCACTTACGACAAGGAGCTGCAGAAGAAGCTGAACGAGGTCTTGTATGTCTCAAGCGCCGTGGGCCCGCAAACAGCTCCGACTTCCCTGACCTTCGAGTATCGCGACGGAGATACCAGCGCCCGCAAGACGTTTAAGTTCGAATCATCTTCGTCGTATATCGTGGGCATTGAGACTGAAGTCCAGCACAACGGCCAGCGTGTTCAGGCTTATCCGGCGTGGCCTGGAGGCTTTGGCGACCAGACCGTGCTGCCGTCGTATGCGGGTGCTCGCATTGATTGGAACCAGAACGGCAACATCACGCGCCAAGCCCCGCAGTCCGGCTGGTTTCTGACCGGCGGGAAGAAGTGGGTGGTAGGCGGGCAAACTGTAAGCGGTCCGTTTCAATGGGCCGCCGCCGTGGACCAATATTTCACCGCTGCGTTCATGCCCGAGTCTCCTAAAGATGCGGTCGTGGTCACGCTGCATCAAGCGGTAGATGTTCCGAGAAACCTGGACAAGCCTAACGAATCCGAGAAAGATAAGGCTTCGGTCCTGGGTCTGGCGATGGGAAGCGCAGACGGACTCACCCGCGAGCGTCTTTTTATGGGGCCTAAAGCAGTCGATCTTCTCGAGAGTGTCCACGCTCAGGCGAGTGGTCCAGACCTGGGCGGCATCCTGGACTTCGGGTTCTTTGGATTCATTTCCAAGCCGCTGTTCCTGTGGCTGAAATGGACTCACGAGCACATGATCAGCAACTGGGGTTGGGCAATAGCATTCTTGACTGTGGTCATTACCATTGCCCTTCTGCCGCTGCGCATCTCCAGCATGAAGTCAGCGCTCAAGATGCAAAAGATTCAGCCCCAGATCAAGGCCATCAACGAGAAATACAAGCGTTACGGCATTACCGATCCGCGCAAGGCCCAGATGCAGCAGGAAATGTCTGAGCTGTACAAGAAGGAAGGCGTGAATCCGCTGGGCGGCTGCCTGCCCCTGCTGCTGCAGATGCCCTTTCTGTTTGCTTTCTATTCCATGCTCGGAAATGCCATCGAGCTGCGCCAGGCGAGTTGGTTGTGGATTCACAATCTGGCCGCTCCCGATCCGCTCCACATCCTGCCGATCGCCATTGCGATTACGATGTTTGTGACCCAGAAAAGCACTCCGCAGGCAGGCATGGATCCGGCCCAGCAGAAGATGTTTGCTTTCATGACGCCGGTGATGATGGGCGTTATCAGCTGGAGCGTCGCTTCCGGGCTTGGAATTTACTGGGGCCTCAGCAATATCTTGGGATGGCTCCAGCAGCTTGCGATCAACCGCACTGAGTTCGGGCAACAGGTGCGCAAAGCCGCGGAACGGCGGTCCACCCGCAAAAAGTGATTTGGATTGTATAATCTGGACTCTTGATTATGCTTCAGGACAAAGTCGCAACCGCTAAGAAAATCGACTCCTTTCTGAAGAACATTATTGCTTCGGGCGGATTTCGTCTCAAATATCGCATCACCGTCAACCCGCCATCCTCGGCTGACCTGGCCGCGCCGGAGATTCTGGTGGAACTGGCAGGGCCGGATAGCAGCCTGCTCCTGGAACGTGGCGCCGAAATGTTGCGTTCTATCGAGCTTATTGTGCATGAATCGTTGCGCTTGCATCCGGAACATCACGATAAGATCAGCTTTGACTGCCGGGGATATCGGGCCGCCCGGCAGCAGGAGCTGAAGCTGGCCGCGCAGGTTGCAGCAGAGCGAGTACTCAAAGCCGGAGTTCCTTACTCATTTGCCCCTATGTCTTCCCGTGAGCGGAGATTGATTCACCTGGTATTTCGCGACCATGAATCGCTGACCACCCAGAGCGAGGGCGAGGGGACGCGCAGGTACGTGGTTTTATATCCCAAGGATTACAAGCCCGCCAAGCCTGTTCGCCGCTAGATAGAAAGCCAGAAAGCTAGAAAGCGCGCTGGAGTCCGCCTCAAGCCATTCTCTACAATAAAAACGTGAACCTGGACGACACCATCGTCGCTATTGCGACCCCGCCAGGACGGGGCGGTGTTGGCATGGTGCGGCTTTCCGGTCCCCAGGCGCAGCAGCTTGCGCAGTCCATGTTGAGCCTCAGACGTCCGCTGGAGGCTGGGCGAGCGGCGTTTGCCGAGTTGGTGGAACCCCAGTCCAGGGAGCGAATGGATGAGGCGGTCGTCACTTATTTTGCCAAGCCCCACTCTTACACCACAGACGACGTAGTCGAAATTTCCGCACACGGCTCCCCTGTAGTCCTTCGCCATATTGTGGAACTGGCTCTTGCGAGCGGGGCCCGTCTGGCAGAGCCCGGCGAGTTCACCATGCGCGCTTTCTTGAACGGCCGCCTCGATCTGACTCAGGCTGAAGCCGTACGCGACTTGATTGAGTCGCAAACTCTTTATCAGGCCAAAGTCGCAGCTCAGCAACTCGACGGAGCGCTTTCGAAACGGCTCCAGCCGATTAAGAAGACGCTGGTAGACCTGATCGCCGTAATGGAAGCCGGCATTGATTTTGCCGAAGACGATGTGGCGGTGCTTCCCCCTGTGCAGATTCTTGCGCTTATCGAAGCAGTCCAGCGTCCCCTGGAGAAACTGAAGGACTCATTTGCTTACGGCAAAGTTGTGCATGAGGGCTTTACGCTGGCCATTGTCGGGCGTCCCAATGTCGGCAAATCGAGCCTGTTTAACCGCCTGATTGAACGTGAGCACGCCATTGTGACGGCGTCGCCGGGAACCACCCGCGATCTGGTGACCGAGACTGTTGCCCTGGGCGGCATTCCACTCAAGCTGATTGATACTGCCGGCCTGCGCCACTCCACTGACGAAGCTGAGAGCATCGGCATTCGTAAATCCTACGAGGCGTTGAGTGACGCGGACATGGTGCTGGTTGTCATGGACAGCTCGAACCAGCTTGTGCCGGAAGACTACGAACTGCTTGAGACCACGAAAAACAGAAAAATCATTGTAGTGGCCAACAAGGCGGATCTGGGCGAGCTCTCTCTGGCAGTCCCTGACAGCCGAATGATTCTGCGAACGTCCGCTTTGACCGGAGAAGGCATTGACCAGCTGCGGGCCGAGATTCTCGATGCGCTTTCAGGCCATTCTATGGGCGAGCACGAAGCTGGGTTCCTGACCAACGTCCGTCATCAAAGGCTGGTCGAAGAGTCGCTCACCAGCCTGGCTGCCGCCCAACAAGCCGTTGAAGGCGGCATTCCCCATGAAATGATCATGATGGATCTTTATGGCGCTTTGCGTCCGCTGGATGCCATCACCGGTGAGACCACAGCCGATGACATTCTGAACTTGATCTTCAGCAGTTTTTGTATTGGGAAGTAAACGCAACTCACGCGACAACGAAGTACAGTGCGAACGCAATTACGTTAGCATGTCATCTGGCGGTTCTACCCAAGCTGCCAGATCCTCTTCGTCAATACACCATTCACCCGTCTTGCCATTGTATGTTAACAACCAGCGGGAAAGAATGTCTCTGCCTATCAGGCACTGAATCGGCTGCTCAGGCAACTCGCAACAGACCACTTGGATGACCTCTATAGTTGCTAATTTATAGCGGGGAAACTGGATGGCGGCGACATGCATACCCACTCTGTCCATTCCCCCGGCACGGGATAATGTTGTGTAATCCACTACGGGTAGTCCCACCTTTTGGATGGCCTCTGGTGTCAACACCGTGCGTCTAGCACCAGTGTCGATGAGCGCTGGCATCTGAGAAAATCTTCCAGAGCTCGGATTCGAGGATGCGGGAAAATGAAGATCTTTTCGGTTGCGTATGATTGGCGGTCCGACTTCAATTTCAAATCGAGGGCCAAACTTCTCCAAATCTTTGGAATCGGGACGAGGAGGGAAACTATGTCGGGTCACAGTGTCAGAAAACTACGAATACAGGTTCCTGCGGTACAACACGTTTGACGAGAAAGTCTGTGTTGGTTCCATACTTTTCCACACCGGCGTAGTAAGCGACGTGAAACTCGTGGAAGAATCCGAGTAGTTCATTGCCCTTGACGACAACGAACTGGTCGCGATGGTTTTGAAGCCACTCAGTCTTGTGGGTCTCATAGAGTTCGGTTTCGACGGCGAGGCGAGTTGGAGGCGCTGTGCCCATATTTCCCTCCGTTTGTATGATGCCGACCAATCTCTGGACTGCAGTCTGGTAATTGTCAAATTAGCACGCTTGACAGGCCCAGACGAAGCAAATATATTTTACAATCTTAAGCAAATATATCTGAAAAGTCAAATAAATTTGTATGCCGAGACCACCGTCAGATCCCGAGTTGAAAATAGAGTTCTCGACTCGAATCAATGAGCTCTTAACGAAGCTCACGGCCCAAGATATTGCTACTGCCCTCCAGGTGAAACGCCAGACAGTTTACAACTATAGGGACGGACGAAACGCACCATCGCCGGAAGTGATTCGGCGGGCAATGGAAACATGGGCTGGTTTTTCGCTCAACTACAGGGGAAAGACGTTGACGCTTCAGGACTATGCGAGAAAGCCAGCTCTTACGGCAAAGAAGGCAATTCAATATGAGCTTTGGGATGTAATAAAAAAGCTTGACTCTGAATCGGTTCAGATTGAGATTTTGAAGAAGGAATCATCCTCGGTACAGCTTGGAGTGCGAATTTATTTTCGTAATCGTTAGACATTAACATTAGGAAGATTAGGGCCTGCCGCCCTGCCCTTTCACATAGTAAGAACAGCAATGCTTAGGACGCCGGCAATATCCGCCGGATCATCGCGGCCCTTCTGAAAGACCAATCCTGGCAACTTTGGAAATGTATCGGCCAGCCGCATCTCTCTCAATTCAAACAGCCGTGAGCCGTCCCGACCGATGTATTCATCGTAGGTCACACCCGTAAGGTAGTAAGCGTGACCGCGCAGAAGAAGCAGCGAAAGTTGCTTGTGCTGAATACCGGCGACCACGTCATCAATGTTGGAAGGCGCGCCGGATACATAGCGCAGTTCCAACCGGACATGGCGTCCATCTTCCAGAACAAACTCGCCGTTCACGGCGCGGGTAAGTGCCTCCGCAGACGGAAGCTGGGGGAGACAGAGTTCGCCTCCACTGAGCCGCGTGATCCAGAAGGTCTGGTCGAGGGAAACATGCTGCTTTTTCAGAATGCTCTCCAGCCCGGCAGCCAGTCCCCAGTTCTCGCAGTCCTGTTTTGCCGTGAGCAGCTTCTCGGTTTCGAGGTCAGCGGTCTGGCCTGGTTTGGCGTAATAGGCCTGCTTCTTCTTGTCGCCCGCGTTAGCGCACAGCGCCAATAGCAGCACGAGGATTCCGGCCTGTAGCCTGATCCATCTCATGGTGCTCAGTGTAACGCTGTTTGCCTGGAGAAGAAGAGTTACTTTGCGAATGCCGCCAGCGCGCGACGAAAGAGCGTGTCAAATGACTCGCCGGCGGTCTTATCCAGCCGCGCCATGGCTTTTTCAACCACGGCCCGCTGGTATCCAAGGTTCACCAGGGCGGAAATCACATCGTCTTCCACCGGGGAGGTGGTGGCCACCGGTTCGGTCGCTCCGAAAGAGTCCAGCTTGTCTCGCAACTCCAGCACCATGCGCTCCGCTGTCTTCTTGCCGATGCCCGGTATACGGGTGAGCGCAGCTACGTTGTTGCCTTTAATCGCGGCAACCATCGCATCGGTCGCCATACCGCTCAGAATAGTGATGGCCAGCTTGGGCCCAATGCCGCTGACGCTCAGCAGCCTTTCAAAAAGCTGCTTCTCTTCCGCCCGCAAAAATCCAAACAGCGCGAGCGCGTCTTCACGAACGTGCGTGTGGACAAACAGGCCAACCTCAGCGCCAAGGCCGGGCAGACCGGAAAACGTGGGAATGGTGATGTTGACTTCATAACCAACCCCTGCCGCCTCAACCACAGCCTGGTTGGGATGTTTCGAGATCAGCTTCCCGCGAAGATGAGCAATCATGCGTTAGATTGTAAGTGGAGCAAAGCCCGTGCTGTCGAGGTTTTCATTTATCAAATTACAAAATTACCCAATTACCAAATTCTGAGCACGTGAATGGTGTTGGCGGTCAAAAGAGAACAATGTTCATCGTGATCGGTTGCATAACGACTTAAGGTCTTCTGCGGTAAAAGATGTTGAACTGAAAGCTGGGGCCCGGAGGAAACAATTCAGAAACTTTCTTAAGGCGCTCGGCCAGCGCGGAAGGCACGAGCAGAGGATACTCGCGTTCGCGCAGTTCGTAATAGTCCACGTCAAGGCAAAGAGAGAGCATGTAAATGGCAATGGAATCTGAGAATGCGGCGGCGGAGTAGTCTGCCCTGGCTTTCTCGTCGATCCGTCCGGAGCCGCCCGCAAGCGCCTGCTTGCGGAATTCATGGGCATCGAGGCTGGTCTCGCCGCGCACGCCGTTGGAAGCCTGGTTCCAAGCCAATTCCGCAAACTCGGCAGAGACGCCTGCCTTGGCAACAAATGCATGCCCCACGTTGATAAAAAACTCAAAAGCAATGGAGAACTTGTCGTCCAGCAAGCGGGTGGAGATAAACACGCATTGCGAGTCTCCGGAATCGATGTTGCGATGGCAGATGGCCCGCTCCGTGAGGCTGCTG
>DATMMY010000062.1:0-8867 GCA_035569515.1 Candidatus Solibacter sp.
TGGTGGTCTTTCCGGAACTGGCAGTCTGCGGCTATCCGCCTCGGGACTTGCTGGAGAAGCCCGCTTTCGTCGCCAGGAACCAGCAAGTAGTCCAGGAGATAGCGCGCGCTGTCCCGGACATCACCGTCATCTGCGGTTTTGTTTCTTCCCCGCGTGTGGAGACCGGTAAGCGCGTAATGAATTCGGCGGCAGTGCTGCGCCAGGGGATCATCCAGTTCGTCCAGTCTAAGATGTTGCTGCCTACCTATGATGTCTTTGACGAACTCCGCTATTTTGATCCCGCTCTTTCCCAGCAGGTGTATCCCATGAATCAAACGAAGATGGCTCTGACCATCTGTGAAGACGCATGGAATGACAAGCATTTCTGGCGCCGGCAGCTCTACAGCGTTGATCCGGTGGAGCAGCTCTTGCTGGCTGGCGGGAATTTTGTTCTGAACATTTCGGCTTCGCCATTTCATCTGGGCAAGAGAGAGCTGCGGCGCAAGATGCTGGCCGCCATCGCGAAAAAGAACAATGTCCCGGTGGCGATGGTGAACCAGGTAGGCGGTAACGACAGCCTGGTATTCGATGGTTCCAGCGTGGTGATCGCCCCGGATGGCAGGATCGTGGCCCAGGGTAAATCGTTTGAAGAAGACCTGGTGCTGTTTGATACCGAAACCCTGCAGGGCGATATTCATCCGCAGATTGAAGGCGAAGAGGCCAGCGCCTATGCTGCCCTGGTGCTTGGCACCCGCGACTATGTTTGCAAGTGCGGCTTCCGCAAGGTAGTTCTGGGATTAAGTGGCGGCATCGACTCCGCCCTGACCGCCGCTATTGCCGTGGACGCTCTGGGAGCAGACAACGTAATGGGCGTGGCCCTGCCCAGTCAATATTCCTCCGAACACAGCATTCGGGACGCCCGCGAGCTCGCTGAGAAGCTGGGTATTGATTTCCAGGTGATTCCGATCGCCAAAATCTTTGACAGCTTCAGGCAAGCTCTGGTTCCGGTTTTCACTGGTGTCAAGGAAGACGTGACGGAAGAGAATCTGCAAGCCAGGATACGCGGCGCCACCTTGATGGCTCTCTCCAACAAGTTCAATCGGCTGGTGCTGACCACCGGCAATAAATCAGAGGTCGGGGTGGGCTACTGCACGCTCTATGGCGACATGGTGGGTGGCCTGGCGGTGATCTCAGATGTGCCTAAGAGCATGGTTTACCGGATCAGCCGCTATGTGAACTCGCGCAAGCCGGTTATACCTGAGTCCACGCTGGAAAAGCCTCCCTCAGCGGAGCTGCGTCCCGGACAGAAGGACAGCGACACGCTGCCGCCCTATGATGTCCTGGACAACATCCTTGAAGACTACATAGAGGACTACCATACGGCAGAGCAGATCGCCGCGGAACGCGGATACGACATTCAATTGGTGCGGAACATCATCCGGATGATCGAGCGCAACGAGTACAAGCGTCAGCAGGCCGCTCCCGGATTGAAGATTACGCCCAAGGCCTTTGGCCTCGGACGCCGTTTCCCGATTGCTCAAAAGACCCAAGTATGAAGAAAGAACGGCCTGCTTCCAGCCGTTAGCCAAATCCTAACCGGATGATCGAGCCGTCTGCCAGCCGGTTTTGATTTGAAGGGGCACGGCTTTTAGCCGTGCCGTATGTTATAGAAAATGCATCTGGCTTTAGCCGCTGAGGGGCTTTGCCCAAAAACTCCATATACCCTTAGAATCTTGACCATGATGAAGACAACCACTCGGTTGTTTTACGAATCCCGGAAATCGTGTTCTTCCGACGAACATTCTCTCGCTCTTCCTCGGTCCCCCTTAGTGTTTCTTCGTGACCTCTGTGGTGAAATGGGTTTTGGGTTCCTCCTTCTTTTCCTCCGCTTACTCCTTTCCTCTGTGTTTCAAAGGTTTTGGGGTTTCGCCCTAAGCCCTTTGAAAGACGAGTTTTTGGGCAAAGCCCCGCTGAGGTAGTGTTCTTCTGTCGCAAGGGACTTTTCCGTAAGCTATTTAGCTTCTGCGAAGCGCTCTTTTCGAGCTAAAGCGTTGTTACACTGCTCCATACATATAAAATAATCCCATGAAGAAACACAGTGCCATCCTGGCGTTTGTACTTTTTGCCATTTCGTTTGCCTCAGCCCAACCTTCCGCTCCTGAACCCAAGAAGGATGCAACCCAGAAGCCGGTCCTTGCGGATGCCCTCCTTCCGAGCAAGGAAGACGTGAATTCGGCCATGAAACGCTCTTTCGGTTACGATCCTTCGATTACATGGGAGGTCTACGATATCCGGCCCTCGGTGATACCGGGTGTTACGGAGGTGCTTGTGTCGGTGAACAAGCAGGCGCCAAGCCATATCTATTTATCGCCTGACCACCAGAATGCAATCATTGGTAATCTGATCCCCTTTGGGGACAATCCTTTTGCGCCCGCACGGGCCAAGCTCCAGGCCGCCGATGGTCCGGCCAAAGGTCCGCAGACGCCGGTGATCTCCATTATCGAGTTCAGTGATTTGCAATGCCCGCACTGTAAGGCGGCCCAGCCGGTTCTGGAAAAGCTGGTAGCTGAGTTTCCCCAGGTCCGTTACGTGTTCCAGCAGTTTCCGCTGCCGGCCTCATTGCATCCCTGGGCCATGAAAGCCGCTCAGTACTCCGATTGCTCCGCTCGTGGTCCCAATAAAGAAGGATTCTGGAAATTTACTGACAGCGTTTTTGAGAACCAGGGTGGCATTGCGCTGGCCACCGCCGACGACAAGTTGAAGGAATTGGCCACCGCAGCCGGCCTGAACGCGCAGCAGATCGCTGCCTGTGCCGCCTCTCCGGAAACCGAAGCCAGGGTGAAGAAGTCAATGGATCTGGGACAGTCGCTGGAAGTGAACGAGACGCCTACAGTATTCATCAATGGACGCAGGGTCCAATCGGTCGCCACCATTCCGTATGACCAGTTGAAGAGCCTGGTGCAATTTGAAATTGATCACGCCGGGAAATAGGGAGGGCTGACTACTGCTAATCGGCCACCGCTTCATGCACCGCCTTGCGGATAACGTGGGGCGTAACCACGATCAAGAGTTCTTGCCGCGTGTGTTGCTTGCTGTTGGTATTCATGACGGCGCTCAAGCCTGGTATCTGGCCCAGGCCGGGGTAGCCTTTGGTAGATCGGGTTTCCTGGTCGGTAACGGATCCTGCAATCACGGCCGGCTCGCCGTCCGTGACGTTGATGGTCCCCTTGAATTCCCGGTTCGTAATGTCAGGGACGCCATTGAGCTGTTGTGTGCCCAGTCCTCTGATCTGTAGCTCCAACTCCATCGTAACCTGCTCGCCATAATGATAGTGGGGAGTTGCCTTCATGGTCACACCCAGGTCTTCATATTGGACGGAAGGGAAGCTCGTCCCCACAACTGGCTGTCCGCTGCCGGTAATGGAGACGTTGTTGAAAGAACTGGTCAGGATCGGAAAGCGCGTGCCCAGGCGGAGCGTGGCCGGGTTGCCGTCGCTGGCGCGGACAACCACGTGCTCCAGCGACTTGCTCACCGAGTCGCTGAACTTGAGTCGTCCGCTGATGGGTGGAGTGCTGATGCCGGTGAGCCCATAGCCTCCGCCAAAAAAGATGAAAGGCGCCAGCAGGGGCGATCCCTGCAATGCGCTGAGCGCGGCGACCGGCACCTGGGTTGGGTCAATCTTTCCCGTCTTCAGAAGTTGGTCGATAACGGGTTTGGCCGCCGGGCCGAGCGCCCGATAAATCTCAAATGGAATATTGAAAATTGCGAAATCGTTGGGCAGGTCCAGCCCGAATTGACGCAGCTTGTCGGTATTAATCTCATAGGCCTTGATGTCAACCAGGACTTCAGGACGTGCCGACATCAACTCGTCCAGCATCGGACCAATCTGGTCCACCTGCTCCTTGGGGGCCCTGACAACGATGGTGTTCTTGGCGGGCTGGAGCGACACCAGTTTTATCTCGAATACCACGCGGAGTACATTCACCAGATCATTCAGGTCTGTAGGCACAGCTACGTTGCCCACATAAAACGTGCGCATGGAGAGGCGTTCGTACTGGCGGCGCATCTCCTGCGTGTCATTGGCCACAATGGCCTGCACCTTGGAAATTGCCGACCAGAAAGTCTTGGTGACCTCGCCGGCCAGTTTCATGGCGGTGTAGAAGTCAACATCCTGCACGTCAAACCGCACCTGGCGGGGCGAGAGCGATTGCTCATAAACCAGCGATACGCCAAACGCCTGTCCAATCTGGTCGTAAAGGGCGCGCGTGTCTCCTCTTACGTGAAAAGATGCTTTGCCGGGCTTGGGAGCGATTTCAATCTGATCAACGGAGGCCAGCAACTGCAGGATGTGCTCATGTTCGGGATCTTCCGGAGCGGAAACGTCCCTCAACCTCTGCTGCACATAAGCATTTTGCGGATCCAGGGCCAGCGAGGCCCGGAACTGACCGGCCGCTTCAGCGCTCTTGCCCTTCTCTGCCAACTGGTTGCCGCGTTGCACATAGTTGCCCGCAATCTGCAGCTTGAGCATCTCCCGGGCCGTTAGGTATTCAAGATTATCCGGAACAAGGGCGGAGGCGGCAACAACAGCTTCCATGGCTTCATCGAGCTTGCCTGCTTTCTGCAGCTCGATGGCATGCTGAAAGTCTTTCTGGGCATGCTTGATATCGTCCTTGGATGGCCCTTCATGGGATTTGCCTGCCGCCTGGCAGGCAAGACAAAACAGCACGACCACAATGGAAAGACCAGACTTCATGAATAGGTAATTCTACCTTGAATGACCGCCACAGGTTAGAACGAACGGGAATCAGAATTATGCAAGAAAATCGGCTACTGGCTACTAGCTGCTAGCTTCTGGCTCATTGGTTTTTAAGCCGTAGCCCTTAGCCGTTAGTCATTAGCCTTAGCCTGACAAACTCCAAAGCAATTTTTTTACCGCGCAGTCGCTTGAACGCGGCCTCTGATCCGACGGCATAGGGAAATCAAAGCCAAATCAGCCACGAATGCCGCGAATGAACACGAATAATCGATTGCTATCGATCACCACTTGGGTGGCGCATGAGGTTTGGCCAATTGCTATTTGCTAATTGCAGCTAATCGCCATTTGCTGCTTTGCTGGAACCCAGCAGTTGCCCTCCCCGATCACCCGATGTATAGCCTGCACTGAGGTGCAGCCGAAGTGATCACCCGATCACCCGATTCTTCAACATATCCGTTGCACAACCAAAGCAGGCATCCGGCTCCAGGGCAAGCAGATCGTCGAATTGGAAAATTCCGGTGGCCACCGCGATTACCGGCACGCCAACGGCCTTGGCTGCCTCAATGTCGGTTGGCGTGTCGCCTACCACGAACACTGACGCCTTCGCTCCCAGACGCTGCCGGGCAATCTGCACTCCCTGGCGGAAGATCTCTGCGCGGTACTCCAGAGGATAAGAAAAAGCACCAAAGCTGAACATAGGGCGTATGCCTGCTTTTTCCAGCTTAAGCCATCCAATGGTTTCCAGGTTTCCTGAGGCTGCGCCTAATAACTTTCCCTGGGAATACAGCATGGAAACCAGTTCGCGGATCGAGGGACAAAGTTCGGGACGCATCTGGCTGGCATTGCGCAGCGCCTCCGCGCACATATGTTCAATCATTGCGGGCAGGCCGGCATTAATTTCTGGATCGGTCAGGCCTTTGCCACGGAGCACGGCGCGTAGAATGCCGACATCCGTATTTCCCTGCACCGGAACGTTATCAATAGTTGCTTCCAGGCCAAACACCCGGCGCATGGCGTATTGAAAAGCGAAATAATGGACCGGGTCGTGGCTGCGCACCAGCGTGCCATCAATATCGAAGAGATAAGCGTCCGCGCTGTCCCAGCGGAAGCCAGGGCTTATGAAGGCACACGCAGGACTTTCCGGCTGGTTTCCAGAAGATAAAGCCAGGGTTGTCACCTCAATTGGATCCTTACGACCTGGTGAAAGCCGCCGGAGAGCTAACGGGCCAATTTCTTGTCCATTTTGTCGACGGTGACGGGCTTTTCGCTGCGTACGGGCCGGCGCAGACCCTCGCGGAACTCCCTCACGTCTAAACTGAGTTCTGCGATCGTGCGGCTAAGCGTATTGCGATGCATTCCCAGTTCACGTGCCGCCTTGCACTGGTTCCCTTTGTTCTGCTGAAGAACATTGATGATGAAGCGCTTCTTAAATTCCCGCACAGCTTCCGAATAAAGAATTCCACTGCTGTACATTTGCGCTACGAGAGCTTCGAGCTGGTCCTTCACAGATTCCTCACTTTCGACGGCTAGCTGTATTTATTTTTCCGGCTTCTCAGAGCCCTGATGCCTGCCGGCCTGTCGCAATTGGGCCACACCTTCGCGAAACTTTTCGCGCACTACAGACGGAGCCAGCCAGCTTGCGCCCCTTCCCGAAACCAGCAAATATTTCGCCAGATATGATTCAGACAGCACACGGGAGTCAGGAGCAAACGCAGTAAGAGCCAACACCCCCACCGTGACAACGATCAGGCCTCTCACCAGGCCGAATACGCCGCCAAGAAACCGGTCCACCCAACGAAGCCCCACTTCCCGGACTGCCCAACGGACAATCCTGGCAGTTGCGCCTGCCAGAAGAACGACTGCAAGAAAAATTGTTAAAAAACCAGCCAGATCGGCGATTGCCGGCGACTTCACATACGGCAAAAACCATGGGGCAAGCCTGCCGTAGGCCCAGGCCGCCATCAAATATCCAATTACCGTTCCAGCCAACGAAATAACTTCGAAGAAAAAACCCTGGGCTGCAGCCAGCAATGCCGAAAGCAGCAAGATCGCAACTATTATCCAATCCAGTGCGTTCATGCTGTCCGATGATTTCTTATCCTGTCGGCAGTTCTCGTCGAGCGAGAACCCGATAGGCCTGAATGTATTTCTCGCTGGTCTTCCGCGCAACCTCATCCGGCAAAGACGGAGCAGGGGGTTGTTTGTTCCAATGGATCGATTCCAAATAGTCGCGAACAAATTGTTTATCGTAAGACTCCTGGGCCTTGCCCGGCTGGTACTTGTCAGCCGGCCAGAAGCGGGAAGAGTCAGGGGTCAGGACCTCATCGGCGATCACCAGGCCCTGGAGCGTGTGGCCGAATTCAAATTTCGTATCAGCAATAATAATTCCGTGGCCCGCCGCATAGTCGGCGGCCTTCTCGTAAATCTTGAGACTCAAGTCCCGTAGCTTTCTGGCCAGCTCGGGATCAATGCGCTTGCACATCTCCGCGAAGGATATGTTTTCGTCGTGCCCGCTGAGCGCCTTGGTGGCGGGAGTAAAAATTGGATGGGGTAATTTGTCTGATTCCCGCAGGCCTTTGGGAAGGTCAATGCCGCATACGCTCCCCAATTGCTGGTACTCCTTCCATCCTGAGCCGGAGAGATACCCGCGCACCACGCATTCAATGTCCACCATCTGGGCCTTGTTCACCAGCATGGATCGCCCGCGAAGTTGGTCCTGGTATTTCCTGAGCGGCTCCGGATAGTCCTCGACCCTGCTGGTGACCGCATGATTGCTGATCAGGTCCTTCAGGAAATCAAACCAGAAAAGAGACAACTGCGTCAGCACCCGGCCTTTTTCCGGGATCCCGGTACCCAGGACGTAATCGAAAGCGGAGATCCGGTCGGTGGCCACGAACAACAAATGTCCATTCAGGCTGTAAAGATCGCGTACCTTGCCACGAGCATGCAAAGTGAGTTCGGGAAAATCAGTCTGCAGGAGTACTGGATGCGATGTTGGGGGGCTGCTCATGATGAAATAAAAAAATGAAGGACCGAACGCGTATTCTAGCTGCTCAAGTATTTTTGTCAACCGGGTGAAGAAGCAGTTAACTCAATGTCTACTAGATTTTTTTCGGCAGGACAAGAAAAAAAGAGCGGGTTGGCAAAAGCCGCATCGAATGCGGGGTTTGCGGCATTCATTCGACACGAAAAGAGCGGCAATGGTTATAGAAGGGTCAACATCACGCGGGGGCTGATTTTGCTTTTCATCATTTCGTTGCCGGAGAGCTTGCGAAAAATTGTTTTCGTCGCATTCTGCGTGATGTTCTTTTTTGTGCCTGACTGAAGTTCGGGGCTGGATTCTCGGGAGGCGGAATTTTTTCCTCCGACGCCTTGTCAGCGGCGTAGAATCTTATTGGAGGGTTGTCTCTATGCGAATTCTCAGCCTTCTTACCTTTTGCATGGCTGGCGCCATGTCGCTCTCCGCTACCGGGAAAGCGGGACAATCCACAGCATCTGTTGTGCCTACCAAGAGCGTTCAGGCGAAAAATGTCGAAGCGCAAAATGCTCCGCCCCAGCATGTTCTCGGAGAGGACTTTGCTGTCCAGAACGTTCCAGCGCAAACTGCTCCAAAACAAGAGGCTCCTCCGCAGAGTGCTCCTGGCCGGCAAAATGATCCATCAGAAGGAACCCCAAGGCTAAGAGCTCTTCCCCAGGCGCTCTTCGACAAGGGGATCTACGGGGCGAGAAACGCGCTCACGGGGAGCGACGGTTGTTTTGCGATCCAAAGCTATAACTTCTCCAAGGCAGCGCCGGGGAAAATGCCTCAATTGGAAAGCATAACCACCTGTACTTCCGTAACTCAGCCGCTGATGCGGAAAGTGCGCAAGCCCAAAGCACGTTATCTCGAACTTCAGATTCAACCGGAGCAAGACCAACAAGATCCAAATTAGGCAGCGCTGGAAGAAGGAGCGTTTAGCCTAGAGCGTGTTTCAAAAACAAATTAGAGCAAAAATGGTCCTATTGGTGGCACATTCCAGGTTCACGAAAAGCCCTTCCTTGGGGTCGGACTTGGAGCAGGATGAATTGCGCGATGCGATCCAGGAGAGCTGTCCCTTCTTAAGGGCGGACTTGCCGTTGACGTCCAGCTTGA
>DATMMY010000063.1:0-6658 GCA_035569515.1 Candidatus Solibacter sp.
TGCCCAGCATGTAGGCATTGAGCCGCATGAACCAGCCCGCCTCCATGGAATAGAAGGGCCAGGGGAATCCGTTCTTCACGTACTGGTTCTGGATGGCATTGATGTAGGTGCCTACTCGTCCGGTGTCTCCCATTACGGCGGCGGCGTCCGCAATCATCACCCAGGGGAATGGGTCCTGGCTGTTGAAGGAGAGGTTGGCCCATCCCGGCCAGGCGTTGAGAAGCTGGTCATAGACCTGCTTGGACCGGGGATCGGAGGGTGAGATTACATCTTGCATTACGGGGAACATCTGGCTGCTGGCATCGGGATACCACGTCCCCATGTTCGGTCCGATCAGACGATCAATACCATCTTTATAGACGGCCCATGTGCCGTTCATCCACATGCCCTGAATGCCCTGAAGCATGAGATCGGCCTTGGCGTTGTAATACTGCTGCTTGCCGGCATCATTGAAGGCATTGCCAAAAAGAAGGGCCAGATCGCGCAGTCCGCGGTAAGCTTCGCAGTTGTCCATCAAATACTTGATCTGATAATCAGGCTTGGCCCAGGTCAGTCCGTCGGCCTGCTGGGTCTGCACGATGACCCCTCCAATTGCGTCGAGCTGGTAGGCGAGCGTCTTCACGTAGGCCTGAGCATTGGCATCGCCTGTACTGTAATAAGCCCATGCTACCGAAAGGAAGGTGGCCGCATAAGAATCGGTGGAGTCGGCGTTATTCAGCGATGTTTCTGCGCCGTTGTTGTAATCATAGTCGTACATAGTTCCGAGTAGTCCCCATTTGTCGGGCCAATTCAGGTGGTTGATATACCACTGCATCCAGTTTTGCACCTGTTGGTAGTTGGCCGGATTTCTGGTCATGCCAATCGCAGCCAGGTTGCTGAAATAAGGGTTGATCTTCGATGAGCCGAAGAGGATAGCGCCGTCGGGAGCGATGGAGTTAGCGGATATCCATTGACCTGTGGCGTTGATGTTGGCCTGGTAGGGAGAATTCGGCGGCGGTGCTGAATTAGACACGTTGACGGAAAGCGCCTGCTTATAGACCGTTCCGGTATTATCCCACGCCTGAACGACAACAGAGTGACCGCCTGCCGCCAGACCCAGCGAGGTATTAAGGCTTGAGGCATTGACCGTGAACGCGCTACCGGAGTCCACATAGATGCGCATGGCGGTAATCACGCGTCCACTGTTAGGTGTGGCTGAGGCCACAAACTGGACCGGCGAGGCCGCGGTCGCGCCATTTGCGGGAGAGGCAACAGAAACACCAGCGCCCCCTGGATTCGGTGCAGTAGCACTCGATACATTAAGGTTCATGGAACTCTTGAAAATCTGCCCGGCCGAGTTCCATCCTTGAACGACGACGAAATGATTGCCGGCGGGGATTGCCACAAACGTGTCAAGATTGGCGGAATTTGTTGTGTACATGCTCTGGTTGTCAACATAGACACGGACGGCGGTTGCCGGAAAGCTCCCTCCATTGGCTGAGCCCACAAAGTGAACAGGCGAGCTCACCGTAGCTCCGTCCGAGGGAGAGGAGACGGAGATCGATTGTGCAAAGCTGATGGTTGAAAACAATAAGAGTCCGGTAAAAACCGCAACTACGTTCATCAAGCTGAGAGATTTGAAGTTTGTTTGCTTCTTGAACATGGAGGCAAGGTTAGAGAAGCTTCTACTCTGCTTGCATCGGGATAACCCTTGGGTAGAGCGAGAAAAGGGGCTTAGTCACTTGCCTTATGAAGGGTTACATGAAAGGCCTTATTCAGGGGAGCAATTAGCAATTAGCAATTAGCAAATAGTAATAGCAAATAGCAATTAGCCAAAAACAAAGCAGATAGCACGAACACTCACTTGGTTACAGGGGAGTCGGGGAGTCGGTCAGAGAGCGGCAGAAAGCCGTGGGTTTGTGTCTGGCTGATTGCTATTTGCTAATTGCGAATTACTTTCTTGGCTGAATGCTGAGTGCTGATTGCTAACTGCTACTCAGTACACCATCTTGTTCTTCGACTTCCAGCTCATGCCCCAGGAATAAAGGCTCACGAAGATCAGGACATCGAGAAATGGGCCGAAAGCGAAGTAAAGCAGAGGCATATAAAGGATGGATTTGTGCAGAATGTAAACCTGCAGCATGTACTGAAAGGGGAGAAATAACGTCAGGTATCCCATGCTGAGCAGCGACAGCAGCAGCTTCTTGAACAGGCTGAAATCGAACAGGAAATATGTGAATCCCAGGATCAAGGGAATAAGGCCGGTCAGGATAACCCCGAAGAAAAGCATGCTTATGGTATAGCTGGGCAGGTCATGGGGAAAACGAGCAGCGGCAAAAACGAAGTAGACCAGGGCTGTGCCCTGGATCAGCACGAGAAAGCGCAGCAGGTACATCCATGGGGTATGTTCGTCTGGGATGAAATAGGTGGCGGCAAACACTCCCAGCGTGGCCACCGCTGAGATCCACCAGGTGCGCGGGTCCGCGGCGCCGGCGGACATATTCAGGAATGGCAGAGAAAAATGGATGTGCGATCCCCAATGTTGGGGCGCCATAGCCAGGCTGCCCTCCAGGTTAAGGGCCTTGGCCCAGTAAGCGAAGACCCGTCCCCAGAAATTTCCGACGAATGGGAGTGCTTTGATCCAGCCAAAGATCAGACCATAGACCAGGCACGCACAAATAAAGATTTCCTTTGTCCCTATGCGCAAGCGAGCAAAGGCGCGGTGCGGAGTAATGGTTCCTCCGCGCCAGCCGCGGTGGCGCAGCGCCTGCAGCCAGCCGGGCAGTCTTTTTTCCGGCCGGCCATAAGGCCTAAAAGTCCATGAAGATGCCAAGCGTGCCCCCGTTGCGGCGGAAACTGGGATTGCGTTCATGCTCAAATGCCAGGTTGACGCCCCAGTTTGGGCCTATCCATTGCCGCCAGTTAACCGAATAGTTATGGACAACAAAGTTGAACAAAGTAGTCTGTGGTCCAATCAGCTCGTAGCCTTCCCGGCCAATTTCAGCCCGCACAGAGATGTAGTGCTCCTTATCGTGACCCTGAGTGACCGCCAGATACTGAGAACGGGCCAGGATCCCGCCGGGATTGGCATGGGTCCAGGTAACGCCGCCCTGCAATACGAAAGGCCGCTCAAAGTAATAAGTGCCGCCGGCCTGGAACCTGGTCGCGTCGTTCACGGTCTTGCTCTTGTCATAACCCACACCGCCCGTAAGAACCAACTGCTTGCGAGCCAGGATCTTGCGGTTGATCAAAGCATTGGCGCGGAACTTAGGCAGGAAGAAGCCGCGCGTGCTGGAGCCTGCGCTTACCTCGGTATACCAGTCTGGGTTCCAGGTGCGGATCCATCCCAGGTTGTAATACCATCCTGTGTCCGAGTAACGTACTTGCCGGATAAGCTCGCCATTGAGTGCGTTGCTGCCTCGGGACATCACTCCCCGCAGATATGCATCGCCCCACGGAGCGAACGGAGTGGCGAATTCGGTCTTGCTGAGATGGCTATAGCTGCCGCCGAACTCTATGAATCCGGGTCCGTTCATGCCAAGAGAGAGCCCGCCAAGTCCGGGGATGCTGGCTCCCTGGGGAATGGTAGTGCCGCGCTCCTGGCCCAGGGCCAGACCGCATATCAGGAACAGTACAGCGAATAGTTTTATTTTCATCACGGCCTCCACACCGCGAATGTGGCGCGCTAGAGTCGTTGTTCATCCAATTCAATCGTTAATTGTTTGCAGTTGCCGGCGGTAACGATCCACCAGTTGTCTGCGCTGCGAATGGTTGCAGCCCCATGGGTCGCGTGCGGTTGGCGATATTGCGTTTTTGGAAAAATCCACGCCTGATGTTCCAGGCCCTTGGGGCGGGTAGCTTGCAGCAGCTTTTTTTCTCCAGAACGGCTGAGGGTCCATTGCACTCCCGTCCGCTTGTTCAGGAAGTCCGCTATGCCGGTCATGGTGTACCAGCGGAATTTGCCCTGGGCGGCAAGCTCTTTTGTATGTTTCATCCATGTCTGGAGCGCAGGGATGTATATGGTTGCGCCCAGAGGATGCGAGTACACCAGCCGGGCGTTGTGGCTCTCGGCGGTAAAGTCGGTAATGCCCAGGAGCCAGGATTGAACGGTGGACTCCGGCACACGATCAATGCTCATCTCCTCCAGGCTGGCTTCGGTGCCCAGGTGCAAAATCGGGAATGCCCAGATGGAAGAGCCATCGCGTCCGTTGTCACGATAAACCTTGGTCGGTCCCATGCCGGAATCGCCGGAAAAGTAATACGAGCTGTAACCATATCGCTCCAGCCACCGGGTCACCCATTGCGGATGATTTCCCAGCGGAGCCGAGTACTCCTTGACCGGTGCGCCCACCACATCTTCCAGGGCCTTGCTGTTCAGAAGCAGATAGCGTTGAAAGTCGCGCTCGTTGTCGTCGTTGAGGTTTTCGCCAAAGTAGTTGTGAATCCAGCCGCCATGGCTGCCAATGGCATCTCCGCGACTCATGAAGTAGCGGACCCAGTTTTGCGCTTCAGGGTTGTGTTCCAGGTCCATGCCTTTGCCGTCGTTGAACGCATCAACGTCCGGGCCGGCGGTGAAGTGGAGCGAAAAGGGCCCCTGTTCGAAGATGCCTGCCTTGTCCAGCATGGCAACGCGTTTTAGGGACTTTGCGTCATCCACGTGCCAATTGAGTACCAGACCGCCGACTCCATCCGGCACAGTTGCCAGATAGGGAAGGTGTAGCATGTCCACGGCAAAGTAATGCAGGAAAGAATGAAGCAGCAGGCCATCGGTGCGGCTCTTAAGGTAGCCCAGCGGAAGATTGATGAAGAGCACATCGCCGAGCCCGTGTTTTCGTTGGCCGGCGACCAGTCCTGCCCCCGACTGCAATAACACTTTGCCATCGAATTTTCCGGATGTGCGGAACGATGGATATTGCAGGTCGTTAAACAGATAGCGGGAAAATGTGAAACGGCGTTCGGACGGGGAAGTTTCTTTATCGGCTTCCGCTTTCTCGCCTTTGATTGAAGCAGGACGCAGCGATGCGGAAGGAGTTGCGCCTCCCATGGGAACGTACTTGCCCGGGGGGATGCCAAGTTCCTCCATGGCTTTTTCGCTGCCCCAGACGCGGCCTTGCTGCATGGTGTCCTTGCCAAACTCGTCATACATGGCATAGCCCACGCCGATCAGGTCTGACAGCCGGGAAGCGAACTTAGGGAAGTGGCCATTCAGGTCCCACGTGCAGGCGTCATAGACCAGCATGAGTTTGCCCCCGCGATGGACGTAATCGTGGAGCGCCGCTATCAACGTGTCGTTAGCGCTACGGTGAATCTTGTCGGGAACAATCAGGCCGGCTGCCTGAAACTGGGACATGGGATTGAGTAGAGTCGAATCGCGCACAATCTCCAGATGCAGCCCCTCTTCCTCGGCGGCATCGAGCCATTCGTGGACGGAGGGATCGCTAGCGTCGGCAGAATCTGGAACCAGCAGGAATATAGAGTCCAAACTTGTTCCCTGGCGCGGTTCACCTCGATGCACATAGGCAGCGGTGCTGAACAGCGCCACCAGCAGGAGCAGGATGACCGTTCCATGGGTAGCTAATTTCTTCATGGCTGACCTGCTGATCTGTGGTCCATAGTTTTTGAACAAGCCAGGGCATAGGTTGAGCGGCGCGCTTGCAGCTTCTGTTCCAGGCCTTGATAAACGGCTTCTTCCAAAATGTTCCAGCGGAGGCTATAGCGCAGCGGCTCCGCGCGTGAGAGCCAGCACAATGCGCTGCTTTGGTCTCCCACTTTCATGGCGGCCAGGGCCACCAGGCCCCAGGGATGAGGATCGTATTTGTCTTCAAGCCAGGCTGAGGCAAACCGGCTTCTCCACCCCGACCATGCCGAGCGTGCGTCCTCATTCTTTAAGGGGAAGTCGGCAAGGAGAGGATAGACCTGGGCCAGCACATCGGGATAAAACGCCGGTTGGTTCTTCTGCATGGACGCGCGAAACCATTTGTGATGGTTGTCCCAGAAGACACGGTCAATCGCAGCCGCCAAGTTTTCCGCCTGCTTGTAAGTACGTTTAGCGGCTTGCTGGTCGCCAAAGCGGCTCTGCGCTTCAGCAATATCTCTCAGCGCTGAGTAGACCTCTACGTTGTCCATGAATAATGCCACATGGTTCCTGCCGGAGACGCGATAAATACCCAGGCGGCCATTCCTCAGCTTGGCCAGTTGCGATTGAGCTTTTTGTGCGCTTGTCTGCCACTCAGGTGGAATGCCGCTGTCAGGAGCAAGGCGGTACAGAAGTTGCAGCCATAAGGCCAGCATGGAATCGTCAGCGTCGGCTGGTCCGCAGGGACTCCAATCGGCTCCGGCCTTCTGGCAGTAACGTTCAAATCGGCCATCGTTGCGCTGGCGTTGCAGCGCCCAGCGAATCCAGGCCAATCCCGCCTGACGAATATCCAGTCCGGCATCCCGGGCGGTGATCAAAGCTTTGGTGGCGAAGTAGGGCTCAACATAGTTGCCGTTGGTCTGCAGGAGCAAGGCGCCGTCAGCAGAGCCGTAGTTTCCAGGAACGAACTGGCTGGAAGAAGATTGGGCTGTGAAGCTGCTGGATGCAAACAGTCCAACAAACAGAAGCAGGGTAAGGCCGCGCATCACTCCTCCACTCTGCCTTCAACCCTCGCCCACAGGGTGCCGTGTACGGCGCAATCGC
>DATMMY010000064.1:0-6021 GCA_035569515.1 Candidatus Solibacter sp.
GGCATTGCTGCGCAGGAACGGCGTCCAGCAGGAGAAGCAATAAATCGATGCCTTTTGCTTGGCGCTCAAGAATTACCGGGTAAACTTTCTCGCTACACTTCTCACTACCTTGATAGGCAACACTCCTATAATGGCTATGCCTTTGCGGTTCCTCAATTGATGTCATCCGCGATGACGTGAACTCTCGTGTCAATTCGCCAAGAGCAAGGAAAATGTTGTATGCGCAAAAGTACCACTCATCTGTTGGTGTTTCACCTGCTTGCAATAGTGACGGTATTCAGTTATCGAGCGGCCGGCCAGTCCGCCGTAATTTATGTTGATCAGTTGCCCGATCCGGATCTGGGTGGCAAATTGATTGATTGTGTCGGCCGCCTGCCAGCTTCAGGAGGCGTCTGCGACGCTAGAGCGCTCGGTGGTAGTCAGGCCATAAATCAGACGGTCGTGACTCATGCGAATAAACCGGTGCAACTCCTGCTCGGAGCATCAACGATCACTGTTAGTGCGTCAATTGGGTTTGACCTGGGGGCCTCCAGTTCCATTGTGGGCATTGGGCCGGGGCCAGGAGCCGATTTCACCGCAATAATTCCATCCACAATTATCAAGGCGGGAGCCAGCAATACCGTCCTCGTCCGGACCGTTATCGCGCCAGACGGGACGCTTACGCCCGGCATCGTTCTGCGTGACCTCACGGTCGATGGGAACAAGGTGAATTTCCCTCGCGGATCGGGGACCGGAACGATTGGGTTGCAGCTATCTGGCGCTGTACGATCACGATTAGAGAACATTACCGTGCAGAACTGCAGCGGAGAACAAGTGCAGCTGAAGTTTATCGCTGACACAACCTGGGTCGGAGGCACTGTGATAGGCGGCGCCGGAACGGGCATCCATATTATGGACAACGGCGCGGGTACCGGGAGCGGTAATCTGCAGCTTCGTGGATTCATTATCGCGAACAATGGCGGTGATGGGATATTGTTTGAGGGCAGCGGCGGTGGTCAGGTATTTTCCGGAATCAATTTTGATCATAACGTAGGCGCGGGAATGCGCGTACAAGCTGAAACGACAGGAGCGAATTCAGGAATAGCCCCGAACGGCTTTACTTTAGACACCATTACGTTTGAATCGAATGGCCCTAACGTCCCCGCCCAACTCATTCTGCATGGAAGTAATCTGCCCAACGGACTGATTGTCAGCGTTACAGCCAACCAGTTGATCTTTAATGGCTTCCAGGCGCCGGCAACGGCCGTGGACGCGGACTGGACCCGCAGTATCGTGTTTACCGCCCCTCTATTGTTTGGCAGTACCAATTCTTTTAACTTTACAAATAATTCACTGGGTAATCTGGTGATCTTTCCTCGCAGCAGTGACACTAATTTCTACGCTTCCGGCAGCTCTGGAGCGATGATCTTTAAGCCAAGCAATGCCCAACTGACAACAGGCAATGCCTTTCCTTACGATTCCATCATCTGTGATAACGGCGGATCCATTCCATGCGGGGTGCGCGGCGGGCCGGCGCCTAACTCAAGCAGACTCTTTGTCAGCGACCCGTCCTTTGTGGGGAGCGTCAACCTCATTTCGAATAGTGGCGGAGCCAGCGTCGCCATCAACGATGCCGCGTCTTCTGAATTTCGCGTTGTTAAAACCAGCGACGGCATTAATTATTCCGTTTTGGCCAGAGTGGACAGTGCAGGCAATCAGACTGTCAACGGAAACATGTCTGTCATCGGGACACTATCTAAGGGGGCCGGCTCATTTAAGATCGACCATCCCTTGGATCCCGCGAACAAATACCTCTACCACTCTTTTGTTGAATCACCGGACATGAAGAATATTTATGACGGGGTCGTGATCCTGGATGAGAAGGGTGAGGCGGACGTAACGCTTTCAGACTGGTTTGAGGCCCTGAACGAAAACTTTCGATATCAATTGAGCTGCATAGGCGGATGGGCTCCGGTTTACATCGCCCATGAAATAGAACGGGGCCGTTTTCGCATCGCCGGAGGAAAGCAGGGGATGAAGATATCGTGGCAGGTAACTGGCGTTCGCCATGATGCATTCGCTGTCGCTCATCGCGTGCCGGTAGTACAGGCAAAACCGGCCACGGAGCGTGGGCATTATCTTTATCCCGATCTCTTCAAGCATGAGACCCTCCCGACTGCGGCATCCGGCGGCCATTAGAGCGGTTTCAGAAATAGTGTAGCTGTCATTTTGCAGGACCTGAACCAATCTTGATTGGAACACAGTTTGCATTGGGCTGAAACCCAACGTCACTTACTTTGCGCATTTTGTGCTTTGAGTGAACACGGCTGAAGCCCAATACTTGTAATCATGAACATTCTCGATGAGATATTGCTTCGCGAAAAAAGTGTCGTCCCTCCACTCCGGGGCTTAGGTCATATTTTGACATTCCCCAGCACTTGCGCTGTGGGCTACTGGTATGATCGCCAGCTTCGCTGGCTCTGCCCAATGTCATATTGCTTGTCTTTGCGCCCTGCCTAAGAATGTATAAACTCCAGGGCACGAGTAAACTTCCTTCGGCTCGCAAGCTCACCTCGAGGACAAGCTGTGCCCTGACACAAACCAAGCTGAGGCGCCGCTACATCTTCCCTCGGGCAATGTCGGCCAACACGGCCTGGGTGGCCCGCACGTAATCATCGGGCCGCAGGATGATCTGGGTGCCTCGCGCGCCCGCAGAGACCGAAACAAAATCCCATAATTGCATCGTTTCGTCGGCGTAGACAGGGAAGTCTTTTTTCGCACCCAGTACGGTGACGCCTCCGCGAACATAGCCGGTCAGAGGTTGTACTTCTTTCAATGGGACCAGCTCCATCTTCCGGTTCCCGGAAGCTGATGCCAGGGCTTTCAGATCGAGTTCCGTATTTGCCGGGACCACGGCAAAGCAAATACCGTTGCGGTCACCCCGTACAACCAGAGTTTTGAACACCTGCTCGGGAGGCATGCCTATCTTGGCCGCTACCGACTCCGCGGCGAGATCTTCGGGATCAACCGCGTATTCGCGCAATTCGTACTGCACACCAAGGCCCTCAAGCAGGCGGACTGCATTGGTCTTCACAGATTCAGTTTAATGGCTGGAACGCGACAAGGGGCGGCCGGCGAAAGAGACATTCCCGTTAGTCGCTCAGGGTATGCACGTTTGCGTGCACTGTTTGGATACTCTAAAGATAGCTTTCGAGACTTCATCATTCCGGCAACACAGCCTACCCCTTGTCATTCTGAGGGCCGCTCTTTGGCCCGAAGAATCCCCACGATGCCAGCCCAGCCAATTGAATCTCGGGTCTGCCAAACACCAGGTTTCCCAAATGTTCTTTTCTAATTCACTGATAAAGACTTCACGTAGCAAAGTTAACTTTGTTCTGGGCACAAGCAGCAGTCCAGGTAGATATTGCAGGGCTTCATCAATGTCGTGCGGGAAGCAGTATCGGAATTCTTCGGGCCAAAGGGCGGCCCTCAGAATGACAAGGGGCGAAGTGTTTGGAAATGTGGGAGACATTCTCGTGCTTTACGCGATATTGCTTATCTACATCGAAATAAAGCATAGCTAAGTGTTTGTTTACTTGATTGCGGCTTAGCTGCGCAGTGTCGTCTCGGCTGATTTGATTTTGTTTTCCGGATGATGAGGAGCGTTTAGAATAACGAGCGGAGATTAGGTCCATGAAAAAAGTTGTCGAACGTGAGCGGAACAAGAATTATTACCGGGTGCTGCACGTTCCTATCTGGATCTGGGCATTTTGGGTTCTGCCAGGAAACCTTACTGCCGACCTGTATGCCCACGGCCCTGATCGGCGTCATTGGATATGGCTGGCAATTGTTACGGCGGTCTGCGCGTGGCGGGGATTCGCGGGGCGTCTCCCGGGCGTAGAGCCACGCCCCTACATAACCCATTATGGCGAGGACAAGCCTAATCTCTGGTATCGCGTGGTTTGCTACACCACCGCATGGATCGCCCTTTTGGCGCCATTCGCCATCAATCTGGTGGGCCTGTTGATCAATTTCTTCACCGGCAAATGGATGATCAATGATCTCTTCGCCAGACTCTATTACGTGCTGGCAGCCGCCATTGTGATGGCCACGGTCCTCGACTTTACGCCACGCGCACGGCGCTCCACGCGAGGCGAGGGTGCGGAAAAGGCCTGGTTCTACGTGACCGTGTGGATGGTCGTGCCGACCCAAATCGCCGGTTGGGCGATGTGGCGCATGGGCCGCCATTTCAAGCTTTCGAGTGCAAGTCTTGACCACCTCAGGTTGACCACGTTTCTGGTGGTGGCTGGAGTATTTTTGGTCTTGGGGTTGCTGGGCAAGCTGCCGCGCACGCAACGCTATCACATTCCGGAAGGCGTGATTTCGGATATGCCGGTTTCCGCGGGGGCGTAGATCCTGGTGTGAGTGCAGTTAGAAGATGCAAGACAAGAAGATGCAAGGTATATTGACACACAACACCGGGTCGCCTTAGACTCCGTTGCCACGCTTCCAGCAGGTGTTTTCCAACGCGAACAAGTAGTCATCCTGAAAAGTCAGAGGAGCAATTATGTCCCCAATGCCTTCCTATGGGCCAACGATAAGCCTGGAGGACGCCAAGAAAGCGGCTGCACATGCGCTGGCCGAGGCACGCAAAAATAATTGGACGATGGCCGCAGCCGTTGTCGATCCCAACGGTACGCTGATTTACTACGAGAAGATGGACGACACTCAGAACGGCAGCGCCGATGTGTCCGTGAGCAAAGCGCGTTCTGCTGCCCGGTTCAAACGGCCTACCAAGGCATTTCAGGATGCATTGGCTGCGGGTGGTGCGGGCCTCCGCATCCTGGGTCTTGAAGGCGCGGTCCCGGTTGAGGGGGGCGTTCCGCTGACCATGGATGGCAAGATCGTGGGCGCTATTGGCCTGTCGGGCGGCAGCAGCGAACAAGACGGCCAGTGCGCCAAAGCGGGAGTGGACGCTCTGAGTGCACCGGCGTCGAAATAGCCGGGCGATCATTGATCGGCCCAGAGATAGTCAGACCATGGAACAGAGTCGCAGGAACTTCTTAAAAGGAGCAGGAGCACTGGTGGCCTTTGCATCTACGACTGGAATGACCGCTGGCGGGGTTGAGGCCAAGCCTGAACATAAGCATGAGCGTGGCACGGCCCATAGGTTGACGCTCCTGACCATGCGCCGTAACGGGGAATACCGGCTGGGCGCAAAGACGGAGAAGGGCATTCTCGATGTTCCTGAGGCGGCCAAGCTGTTGCAGATGCACGCCCCGGCCACCATGGATGATCTGCTCCAGAACCAGGATGGCCCCAGCCTGAATGCTCTGGTGGACGCAGTCCTTAAATCCGCCTCGACGCAAAAGGCGGCTGGCGTCTTTCTGAAAGAGGAGAGCATTGAGTATGGGCCGGTGGTGACGCGGCCGGAAAAAATTGTCTGTGTGGGATTGAATTACCGCCGTCACGCGCAGGAGATTGGGTCGCCCATTCCCAAACAGCCGGTGCTCTTCAACAAGTTCAACAATACCTTGCATCCCCACAACAAGCCGCTCAAGCTGCCGGTGGAGGTTGCAAGCAAATTCGATTACGAAGTCGAGTTGGTGATGGTGATTGGCCGCGAAGCCAGGAACGTAAGCGAGAACGATGCTCTTTCTTACGTGGCAGGCTATTGTACCGGCAACGATTTCAGCGCCAGAGACCTGCAACTGGAATCCGGTGGCGGCCAGTGGATGCTGGGCAAGACTCCCGACCACTTTGCCCCGCTGGGACCCTACCTGGTGACTGCGGATCAAGTGGACCCCGACAATCTGAAGATTGAGTGCAGGGTGAACGATGAGACTCGCCAGTCTTCTAATACCAACGATTTCATTTTCAACAGCCGGAAAATGATCAGCCACATCTCCCGCTACATAACTCTTAAACCCGGTGACATTGTTTTTACAGGCACTCCTGAAGGAGTAATTCTTGGCCATCCCAAAGAAAAACAGGTGTGGCTGAAGGCCGGCGATAAAGTTGCTTGCAGCGTGGAGAAGCTGG
>DATMMY010000065.1:0-4308 GCA_035569515.1 Candidatus Solibacter sp.
CATAAATAAATGAAGGCCGGTTTCAGGCCGGCCCGCACTTCCCTTCAGATTGAGAGACTAAGGCTATTTCTTTGGCGCGATTGAGTCTTTAACGGCTTTGGCCACGCGGAACTTGCACACGGTCTTGGCTGGAATCTTGATGGCCTCACCAGTCTGGGGATTACGTCCCATGCGGGCCTTACGATTTTGCTTCACCAGACGGCCCAGGCCGGGGATCACGAAAACGCCATTTTTCTTGGTCTCTTTGACCGCTGTTTCCGCGAGTTGGTCTAGAACTGTTGCCACAGTCTTGTTGTTTGACCCAACCTTCTCGGCCAAATGCCGGATAAGCTGGGTTTTAGTCATGCTAGCTGCCATCTTTCCTCCTTGAAATGTGAGTATTTTCGCTCACTGTTCCGTATATTACATGAGTTGCATGTTCATGCAAGCACTATCGCCATATTTTACGCGGGTTTTTTAACATGGATCTGTGGAAAACTGCATGAATAGAGGGGATTGTTAATCGCCGCCTCCAATTCCCTTTAGAAACGGCTATTCCCGTCCATAGAAGCTCAGCACGGCATCCCCCTGTTGCACCTTACGGCGTCGGCGAAGCGAACCGAAGGCCTCGCCCGGATCAAAATGCTTGTCGTGTTCGGCAATGGCCAGGCTTCCTGCTCCCAACAGCCGCGATTGCGAAAGGAAGCCCAGCACCTGCTCATAATCGCCCATCTTGCGATAAGGCGGATCGAGAAAGCAAAAATCGCAGGAGACCACCTGAGCATCGAGCATCCGCAGCGCAACTGCTGCTTCCCGCTCTACGATCTCGAATCCTTCTTCAATCCGTAAAGACGCCAGGTTCGCGCGGATCACGCGGCCGGCGCGCTTGGAAGATTCCACAAAGTATGCCATGCGCGCTCCCCGGCTGATGGCCTCGATTCCGATTGCCCCGGTACCGGCAAAGAGGTCCAGCCAGACCGAGTCTGCCACCGACGCTGCGACTATGTTGAACAGCGTTTCCCGCAGGCGGTCTGACGTGGGTCGCGTCTCGAAGCCAACTGGGGCCGTCAGCTTGCGGCTCTTATACTTGCCGGCGATTACGCGCATGTTTCGTTACTCGGCTATCCTTCATCTAATGTAGCGTATAGAATCGATTTTGCCCGGTAAATAACATGAAGGGTTGGTCCATTTTTGCGGGAAGGCTGTTTGGTGTGGAGCTTCGTATCCATCTCACCTTTCTGCTTCTGCTCCTTTTCGTCCTGCTGACGGAATCGTTTCGTCCCGGTGGCGGAGGTACGGGAGCTGCGCGCGGCTTTGGCTTGGTGGCCATTATTTTTGGGTCGGTGGTTCTGCACGAGCTGGGCCATGCCGTGGTCGCGACGCACCATGGCGTACGAGTCAGGGGTATCCTGCTGCTGCCCATTGGCGGGCTGACCCTCATGGATCCGCAGGAGCACATGGAAAGCGCAAAGGATCCGGCGCGCGAAACCTGGATCGCGATTGCCGGCCCCGCCGTGAATGCCGGTCTCGCAGCCGTTTCCGGCGTGCTGTTGATAGGGCTGCTGCCCAAGCCCGGTCTTTTTAACTGGCCTTTGATCAGCACGCAGTCGCTGCTGCGGAGCTTCTTCTGGACCAATGTCTTTCTCTTTGCTTTTAACCTGCTTCCGGCATTTCCCATGGATGGCGGGCGGGTGTTGCGGGCATGGCTGGCGCGCAGGATGGATTTCCAGCAGGCGACGCAGCGGGCCGTTAAAGTAGGCCACGCTTTTGCCATTGGCTTTATGTTGCTGGGCGCCGTCTCCAGTGCCTGGTTGATGATTGTCGGCCTGTTCATATTTGTGGCCGCGCAGATGGAAGAGCGGACGGTGCTGTTTCAATCGGTGGTGGAGCGGGTGCGCATGGAAGACATCATGCTCACCGAGTTTTCCACTCTCTCTCCCGCCGACACTCTGGAGGACGCTCTCGACAAAGCCGTGCATAGCCTGCAGGATGATTTTCCGGTAGTGCGTGGCGGTGACCTGGTAGGCGTGATCAACCGCCAGACCATTGTGGAGAAGCTGCGCCGGGAAGGGAACGGCTACGTTCAAGGCGCGATGAACAAGGCTTTTGAAATCGCCGCCCGTACTGAATCGCTGTCAACCGCGTTCCGCAAACTCACCACGCGCGGCCTCACGCTGATTCCGGTGGTAGACCAGGAGCATCTGGTAGGCATTGTGACCTTGCAGAACCTGATGCACAGTATGGGGTTGCTGGCGGAGACCCGCCGGCTGCGGCGTCAGATGGAAGAGATGTAATTAGGCTTATTCTAGCAACGAGTTTCTCCATGTTTCAAAAGTTTTGCATCCTTTTGCGTCCTTTGCGGTGAGGAGTTTTTTGGTTGGGGTTCTGCAGTTTCTCAAGTGGCGGCTCATCATACTCATTTGTTTCTTGCTTCGGTGTACACTGCTGAGTTTCATCCCCGAACGCGGAGCCAATCTGTGAAGCGTCTTATATTTGTCTTTCTATGGGCCTGCTTTTCCCTGGCCCAAGGCACAGCAGCCGGAGCGCAGGAACTCACAATCGAATCTATCTATTCTCCCAACGGCATCCCCGAACGTATGCCGCAGGCCATCAAGTGGAGTCCTGACGGGAGCAAAGTTTCCTACTTTCTTCGCGATGAAAAGGGAGAGAAGGCCCAGCTCTATTACATTGATGTCGCCACGGGGAAATCCGCCGTGCTGGTGCCCTCAGAAAAACTGGGCTCCATGACGCCCCCCGCTTTCAAGAACAAAGATGATCGGGACAAGGACAACCGGGCGCGTTACCACGTTGCTCCGTATCATTGGGCGCCTGACTCTCAGCACATTCTCTTTGATGTTGATGGCCAACTTTGGCTGCATACGCTGGCCACCGGCACCTCGGTTGCCTTGAGTTTTTCGGGCGATCCGATCCTTGATCCTAAGTTTTCTCCCGATGGTAAGCGCCTGTCTTACGTCCGCCGGCACAATCTCTACGTGGAGCCCATCGCCGGAGGAGAGGAAAGGGAGCTGACCCGCGATCACAATGAAAATCTCTTGAACGGAGAAGTTGACTGGGTCTATGCCGAGGAGCTGGCCGTCCGCAGTAATTATTTCTGGTCTCCTAATGGAAACAAGATTCTCTTCATGCAGATGAATGAGACCCGGGTGCCCACCTATCCCATCACTGATTTCATTCCACAGCATCCTACCGTGTCGCTGGAAAAGTATCCCAAAGTTGGGGACCCCAATCCGGAGGTGCGGCTTGGGGTCGTCAACTCCAAAGGGGGCGGACTTCGTTGGATCCGTCTGACAGACGGAAAGGACATTTATGTCCCTCGCTTTGGCTGGGTCCGCGATGACCTGATATGGGCCATGGTGATGAACCGCGCCCAAAACCAGCTCGATCTTTATTTCTTTGATATCTCCAGCGGCAAGTCGCGCCGTGTGCTCAGCGAAAAAAGCGATACCTGGATTGAAATGGATGACAGCTTCAGGATCCTGCATTCGGGCGACAAATTCACCTGGTCAAGCTGGCGCGATGGTCACACCCATCTCTATCTGTACTCCTTCGACAAGCAAAGCCCTCTCTCCTCGGAAGCCAAGTTGGAACACCAGATCACCAAAGGAGACTTCGAGGTCTACGGCGTGGAAGGCTTTGACGAAGCTTCAAGCACGCTCTATTTCACCGCCAATGCCCTGGATGATCGACAGCGGCATCTCTGCGCAATCAAGCTGGATGGCGGTGATTTCCAGGTGCTCACCAGGAGCGAGCCGGGTACGCACCATGTCGATTTTTCTTCCAATGTAAGAAATTATATTGATGACTTTTCCGCCCTGATGACGCCGCCGCAACTGTCCTTCTGCCGCCTGGGCGGAAGCTGCGATGTGTTGTGGAAATCCAGCGGTGCCGGAGCCTATAAGCTGGACCCGCCGCAATTTGTGGACTTCCAGGCCGAAGATGGAACCATCTTGCGCGGTTTGCTGTTCCTGCCCCCAAATGCCAGTGGAAGAAAGATTCCGCTGCTCATGAATCCTTATGGCGGCCCTGGAATCCAAACAATACGCGACCAGTGGGACCGCAACACGTTGCTCTTCAACAATATTCTGATGAGAGACGGCATCGCGGTGCTGAGCGTGGATAACCGTGGCATGTCCGGCCGGGGCAAGAAATTTGCCTCGTTCATAATGGACAATTTTGGCGAGACGGAACTCAAAGATCAACTGGCTGCGCTGGACCAGGCTCTCACCAGGTTTCCGCAGCTGGACGCCACGCGCCTGGGCTGGTGGGGTTGGAGTTACGGCGGCTATATGACTCTGAACGCCCTGACCC
>DATMMY010000066.1:0-6609 GCA_035569515.1 Candidatus Solibacter sp.
TTGCCCGGACAAAGCGCTGTCCGATGGCGCTCAGTCACTATATCCGGAGCAGTTCGTAAAGCTGATGGCCGAACTCCGCATCATTGCCCCTGCAGTGGGCCGCACCCTGGCGTAGGATAGTAAGAAGCAGCTCTCATCTTCGGAAAGAAAAACATGTGAAAGAAAGCGGGCGGCCTTCCAGGTAAGCGCTCACAAAGAATTTTGCTTGGACCAAACTTTTTTGCGTTAATAGCTGCTCTATTTATGTTGATTTTGTGGAGATTTTTGCAGTTCGCCTCCGCGTCTCCGCGTCTCTGCGGTGCGCTTTGGGTTTGCTTTGGTTGCGATCCTGCTAGGCTGTGTTGCGATGTCCTTTAAGCAAATCACGATCATCGGCACAGGCCTTATCGGTGGATCCTTCGGTATGGCCATTACGGCCGCCGGCATGGGCAGCCGGGTTGTGGGTTGTGACCGGCCTGGAGTGCTGGAGCGTGCCTTCAAAATGGGGGCCATTGATATCGGGATTGAAGACCCAGTAGAAGCGGTCAAGGGCAGCGACCTTATTTTGCTCTCCACGCCGGTAGGCGCCATCATTGACCTGATTGAGAGGATAGGGCCCATTGCCTCACCTGAAGCTCTCATCACCGATTCTGGCAGCACCAAGAAGGAGATTACGGAACGCGCCCGAACGGTTTTCGGTGATCGGGTTGCGGAGAGATTTCTTGGCGGACATCCCATGGCCGGCAAAGAACACGGCGGCATAGAATATGCGGAAGCCACCTTGTTCCACAATGCTGCCTGGCTGTTGGTGCCGCCCCTGGAGAATCAGGGGCTGCAGAGCGGGAAAACTCGCGCCTATTGGGAGCTTCTGGAAAAAATCGGTGCAAGAGTGATCAGGATGGAAACGGAGCGTCACGACCGTCTTTGCGCCTGGATCAGCCACGTGCCTCAGATGATCTCCACTGCGTTGGGGGCGGCTCTGGTCGAGGAATTTGGTGACGATCCTGACCTTCATGCTATTGGCGGGCGCGCCCTGCGGGAGATGACCCGCATCGCTTCCAGTTCGTACTCCATGTGGCGCGACATCGCACATACCAATACCGGCAATATTGAGCATGCGCTCAGCAGGCTGGAGCAGCGTCTTGCGCATATTCGCGAGAATCTTCGTTCACAAGCCCTGCGGGAAGAGTTCGAGCTGGGCAACCGGTTTGAGTTGAGACTTAGAAAATGAATTCGACTGTACTGGTCCTTCCCGGCTGGCACGATTCGGGTCCATTGCACTGGCAGAGCCTGTGGGAAAAGCAGAATCCAGCTTTCGTGCGCGTTCAGCAGATGGACTGGGAAACACCCAAACGCCTCGACTGGGTCAATAACATCACTGCGGCGGTGGACCGGGCCCAGGCTCCGGTGGCGTTCGTGGCCCATAGTCTTGGCTGCATTGCCGTGGCCCACTGGGTACGCACTGCCCCGAAGCTTGCGAACCGAGTCAAGGCCGCGCTGTTGGTCGCGCCTGCAGACGTGGACCGTGAAGACGTTCCCTGGCAGGTAAAAGATTTCTCTCCAATCCCCAGGGAGGCATTGCCGTTTTCGTCTGTGGTCGTGGCCAGCAGCAACGATCCCTATCTCACCATGGCCAGCGCTCATGAACTGGCATGCAGTTGGGGCAGCGAGCTTGTGGAGATTGGCGAGACTGGCCACATCAATAGTGAATCCGGCTTGGGCGATTGGCCGGAAGGAAGAAAACTGTTCCGGCGTGTTATGGAAGACTCTTGAGTAGAAGCATTCATGGTTCGGCTGAATGCTCTCCAGGGACTGCCACTTTTCAGGGTAGTTTCAGACTCTTTGGATAGCGCGGAGCGCGGTCACGCGCTGCTGCTGCTGATTGCTGATTGCTTTCTTCCTGTTTAGAATCGTTTGCTTATGAATAAAGTCGTTGCCAGTGTGGATGAAGCCATTCGCGATATTACCGATGGATGCACCATCATGGTTGGCGGTTTCGGCCTGTGCGGCATTCCGGAGGGCCTGATCGAGGGTTTGGTGCGCAAGGGCGTGAAGAACCTGACCACCATTTCCAACAATGCCGGTGTCGACGAGTTTGGCCTGGGTAAGCTGCTGTATGCCGGGCAGATCAGGAAACATATTGGCTCTTACGTGGGCGAGAACAAGGTCTTTGAGCAAATGGTGCTCAGCGGCAAAGTGGAGCTGGAGTTGAATCCCCAGGGCACGCTGGCCGAAAGAATCCGGGCCGGGGGGGCGGGAATCCCGGCATTCTTTACTCCCACAGGAGTAGGCACGCTGGTCTCGAAAAACAAAGAAGTCCGCGAGTTTGACGGACGCCAGTACGTGATGGAGCGCGCATTGAAGGCGGACTTCGCACTGGTCAAAGCCTGGAAGGCCGACCGCTGGGGCAACCTGATTTTTCGCAAGACGGCACGCAATTTCAATCCCATGATGGCCACGGCTGCCAAAGTCACCATCGTGGAAGTGGAGCAAATTGTGGAACCAGGCGAGATTGCGCCTGACCAGGTACATGTGCCCAGCGTTTATGTAAAACGAATTGTCCTGGCTCCGGATGTTGAGAAGCGGATCGAGAAGCGCACCGTGCGGAAAAGATCGCAAGCATAAGCGGGAGTTGAATGATGGCAACGACACCGGTAACTGACAAGCAAAAAGACATCGAAAAACGCGAACGCATCGTCAAGCGAATTGCGAAGGAGCTGCAAGATGGCTTCTACGTAAACCTGGGCATCGGCATGCCCACGCTGGTGGCGAACCATGTTCCGGCGGGCATGGAAGTCGTGCTGCAAAGCGAGAATGGCATGTTGGGCATCGGGCCGTTTCCGTTGGAAGGTGAAGAGGACCCCGATCTCATTAACGCCGGCAAGGAGACTGTGACTGAAGTCCCCGGCACCGCCTATTTTTCCAGCGCCGATTCTTTCGCAATGATCCGTGGAGGCCACATCGACCTGAGCGTGCTGGGAGCCATGGAGGTGGATGAAGAAGGCAACCTCGCCAACTGGATGATTCCCGGCAAGATGGTCAAAGGCATGGGCGGCGCCATGGACCTGGTTGCCGGCGCCCGGCGCGTAGTCATCGCCATGGAGCACGCCACCAAAGACGGTACTCCAAAGATTCTCAAAAGATGCAGCTTACCCCTTACCGGCATGAAAGTTGTGGACACGATTGTGACCGAGATGGCATTCATCAAAGTCACACCCAAAGGATTGGTTTTGGAAGAGGTAGCTCCGGGACTGACCGCCGACGATGTGCAAAAAGCCACCGAACCAAAATTGATTGTCAGTCCAAACTTGAAGGTGATGTTGTAGGGGAGTAATTGGCGAATTGGTTTGCGTAGATGTTCAGCCCCTGTCTTTTGGCTTCTTAGATTCTGAAAACGTCTGGAAAAATAGCCCTCCACGCCTCCAGCTGCATCCAATATGTCGGGACCAATGGAGGGACGTATGCGTGCTGATCGCGTGGAAGTTTCATGGGACGCGAACAAGTCCAAGTGGCTGATTCGGATGGAAGCCGGCGAAGAGGTAATACGCCGCTATTGTGATTTGCCAAAAAATGCCGACGAACAGGCGCTCCGCTCGGCTGCCCAACAAACCGTTCAGGACGAAGGGTATGAGTCCGACCCTGGCCAAATTGGCATTCTCCGTTTAGCCAGCTAAGGGGGCACGATAGTTGGCGTTCTCCCAATAGATGGATTTAAAAGGTCATACGACAGATTCTCGAGAGAACTCCCTGAAGCTGCATCGTCCGTAAACATCTTGGGGTCCTTCACTTCGCGCCTTTCGGTAAGGTGGATATGAGGATCGGCGTCGCGCTTCGTTCAGGATGACAGAGTTACAGATCAATCAAGAACCGCGCTAATTTCTGGCGAGCTCTCACACCGCTCTTTAGCTTTGCCGGCCCTCAACTCCTCAGCTGGTTTACAGAGCCGTTGCGACCAGCCCAGCCAGTTCTTTCAATGATTCCGCATAGGGAGGCCTGGCGATGCCGCGTTCGGTGATGATGGCGGTGACGTATTTGTTGGGAGTCACATCGAAAGCGGGATTCTCGACCAGCACGCCATCCGGCGCAACCTGCTTGCCGTCGTGGTGCGTTACTTCTTTTGGGGAGCGCTGCTCAATGGGAATCTGATCGCCTGTGGGGGTATTCATGTCTATGGTTGACCAGGGCGCGGCCACGTAGAACGGAATGCCGTGCTCCCTGGCCAGGACCGCAACCGTATAGGTCCCAATTTTGTTGGCTACATCACCGTTGGCGGCGATGCGGTCAGCGCCCACAACCGCTGCTTTGATCTTGCCTTGCTTCATCATGGCCCCGGCCATGTTGTCAGCGATGAGGGTGGTTTGAATTCCATCCTTGGTGAGTTCCCAGGCCGTCAGGCGCGATCCTTGCAGGAAGGGCCGGGTCTCGTCGGCGAAGACGTGGATGTTCTTGCCGGACTCAATTGCAGCGCGAATCACTCCCAAAGCTGTTCCATATCCGCACGTGGCGAGCGCTCCGGCGTTGCAGTGCGTAAGCACCCCGCCAGAGGAGGGCATGAGCGTGGCCCCGTGGCGGCCCATTGCTTCGTTGGCGGCAATGTCTTCCACGTACATCTGCCGGGCCTCGTGTACTAAATCGGCTTTGATCGCCTCGATGGAATGCGTTGCTACCGAATCGAGTTTTTCGCGCATCCGTCGAATGGCCCAAAAGAGGTTCACGGCCGTAGGGCGGGTTCCGCCCATGGTTGCGCAAATCTGATCAAACTCCATGCGCAATGTCTGCACGTCTCTGGCGCCCGACTGCTTTACCCCAAGCGCGATGCCCATGGCCGCCGCTACGCCAATGGCCGGAGCGCCACGCACGATCATGTCGCGGATGGCTGTGGCCACCTCCTGGTAATTCCGGCAGGTGACGTATGTCTCCTCAAGAGGGAGCCTGGTCTGATCGATAAACCTGACGCCTTTGTCTGTCCATTCGAGTGTCTTAATCATTTTTTCAATCGGTAATTGCGCAATTAGGTAATTTAGCAATTGAAATTGCCCATCTGGAAAAATTACCCAATTACCAGATTACACAATTTTCCAATTGCGGTCTTTCATGGTCGGTGGGCTGCGCACCGCAGCCGGGGCGCGTTGGTCACTGCGGGACGTCCGCACATCTCGCAGACTCCGGAATAAGCGAATATCTGGCCAGAGTCTTTCAGTTTCAAATGGGCCGTCTTTATTTCGCTTGATGTGAAGATCGAGATAAACGGCGCCGGGGCCGTCGCCTGCTCCACCGCCGGACGCCCCCCGGCCTCTTCGCGCTCCACCAGGCAGGCTGCGCCGATCACGTTGAAGCCATATTCGCGGGCCGCTTGAATGGCCTGAATGGTTGAGCTGCCGGTGGTGCATACATCATCCACAATCACCACGCGTGCGCCCTTTTCCTGGAAGCCCTCAATGCGCTGGCCCATGCCGTGGGCTTTTTCCGCCTTGCGTACCAGGAAGCCATGGATTGGGGTCTTGGCCTGCGCACTTAGCACGGCCACCGCGCTCACAATTGGGTCCGCCCCAAGGGTCAGCCCGCCAATAGCCTGGGGCCGCCACTCCTGCTCCTGGATAAGCTCCAAAAATACGCGTCCGGTCAACTCGGCGCCCTGGGCATGAAGCGTCGTGGTGCGGCAGTCAATGTAGTAGTCGCTCTTTTGGCCCGAAGAGAGGGTGAAGTTGCCAAGGCGGAAGGACTGGGTTGCAACCAAGCTCAGAAGCTCTTCACGAGCGTAGGAATTGATCATAGATTAAGGTTAACCTGGATTAAGGTTAACCTGACTGTCACAGTTGGCGAAAGTCACGCTGGTCCTCGGCAGGCCAGGCTTCGTCAGGTTAATCTTCGGCGACGCGGACGAGGTGGGGACGGCTATGATATCCCAACAGACGGCTGACCTCCTCCGAGCGGATCTCGATGCAGGAAACGATCTCGCAGTCGCTGGGGACGTCAACCTTGGCGCCCACCATGAACTTTTCTGGATTCAGAAAGGTCTTCCCGCTCTCATCTCCCAGGTCCTCAACGATAATGGCAAAGTATTTACTCATATTTCTAATTTCCCGGCTTATCGGTCGGGAACCCTACATAAGGGTAGTGATTCCTGGAGCAAGTTCGTTACAGACTAAAGATAAAAGCAGCCTGGAGGGCACGGAAGGCGTACCATCTGATCCAGCCGGTGAAAATAGGCTGACTGTAAGGGTGCAGGCTGACAAACTTTGCTCTGCCGCAAAGCGAACTCAGGAAACTCTTGCCAGCAGCTTTTTCACTTGTTGTTCAGGAATCTCCACGCATCCTCGAATCTCGCAATCAGTTGGAGGCTGTACAATCGTGCTGAAAAAGAACTGGTCTGGATTGGCGAAGACTTTTCCCTGTTCGTCCCCCAGATCTTCCACGATGATTGCGAAAAATTTGCTCACAAAATAGACCTCTCAGGCTTGTCTTGCCCATATGCTTACCGCATATGCGCCCACATATTTAGTGATTCTCGCTCGCAAAACGTTTCAAACTATCTTGGGGCTTACTGGAGAGGATTTATATGCTTGCCCGGTTCTTCTGTCAATTGCTTTCGGAAGCTGGTTTAGATTATGTGTTTGGCGCGCTCGGGAG
>DATMMY010000067.1:0-15941 GCA_035569515.1 Candidatus Solibacter sp.
AGGCGCTTACGCGCGACCGACACCCAAGTACTCAAAGCCCAGCGCCTTCATTCTGGCGCCATCCAGGAGGTTCTTGGTATCGACGAACACCGGACGGCGAATGATGCGGCGAATGCGGTCATAATCCAGAGTGCGAAACTCCGGCCAGCCGGTGCTCAAGACAAGGGCGTCCGCGCCCTCGGCTACCGAATAGGCTGAGTCGCAGTAGCGCACGTTACCGCTCAGCGCCTGCTGCGCGTCGGGCATGGCGATGGGATCATAGGCCTTTACATGAGCGCCACGCTGCATGAGTTGCTTGACCAGATGGATGGAACCCGAATTGGCCACCGAGTTGGTATTCGGCTTAAACGCCAGCCCCAGGATTCCCACCTGCTTTCCGCACACCGTATCGACCAGGCTGGCGATCTTCTGCATAATCCGATCGCAGAACTCGCGGTTGACTTCACGGGCGGCGGTCAGGATCTTCAGGGAGACTCCCGATCCGGCAGCCAGATTGGCAAGAGAATCCATGTCCGACTCGGCAAAGCTGCCGCCCAGAGACCCGGGCTGCAAACAGCGGGGCGCAATGCGCTTGTCCAAACCAAGGGCCAGCCCCAGATCCACTGCGTCCGCGCTGACGTGCTCGCACAGGCTGGAAAGCTCATTGATGAATGAAACCTTGGTGGCCAGGAACGCGGTTGAGGCCTCCCGCACCAACTCCGCGGTCTCATGGTTGGTGACAATGACCGGCACCCCGCGCATGACCAGGGGGCGGTAGAGCATTTTCATCGCGGTAACGGCTTGGCCGGAGTTGGTGCCCAGAACGATGCGGTCAGGCCAGTTGAAGTCTTCCACGGCGCAACCCTCCGACAGAAAGAGAGGATGCGATACCACGACCATGTTCTTGCCGGATTCGAGCAGCCTGGCTTCAATCCTGCGGGCCGTTCCTACCGGCACCGGGGTCACCAGGACAAGGACCTGGCCGTGATCGGAGTGGTTCGCAATCTCAAGGGCCGCCCGTTCAACGTCCTTGCTGGAATCTTCAGCGAGATAGATGATCTCCGCACGCTGCACCATGGATTGCAGATGGGTGGAGTACATCAGCCTTCCGGAGCGGACGCCCCGCCGGACGATATCGCTCAGGTTCTTCTCGTGGAAAGGCAGAATTCCGCTGGCCAGAAGCGTGGTATTCACGCTGTCACTGCCGTAGGCGGTAACGGGCACGCCAAAATCGGCGAGACAGGCAGCCACCACCGTGCCTACATACCCGCACCCGTAAACTCCAATTTGCATATTGATCTCCTGCTACAAGGAGCGCTGCGATTTTGGGGGATGTTCGCGCGCTGCTCTATAGATTCTCTTGGGCCCGATTCATTACAGCCCTTTGGCCAGTTCATACGCAATACCGAATGCGGACATGTACGGGCGAACGTACATGGTGAGATTTTGGCGAAGGACATGTACTGGGGGAATCAGAAGAATCGGGTGATCGGTTCATCGGGTGATCGGGTGATCGGTGGCCTAGGTCAGACGCAACCAAAATCAGAGTTCACCGCAGAGGACGCAGAGAGCGCAGAGAACGTTGGGGGAATTGGGTGATCGATGAATTGAATGATCGATACTATTCGGCCGCAAATTTCACGCGAATGAGCGCAAATTTTGGATATTAGAGTTTGGAATATAGAGTTTGGGGGGACACCGCAAGAGGCAGATTCTATCTAATCGAGGCCCGATCACCCGATGAACCGATCACCAGATCACCCGATTTCTTCAGTCAACTTTGATTTCAATTTTGTTCCCGTCGGGATCGCGGACGAATGTTGAGAGGCCTTTGCCCAGGGCGCCGTTATTTACCTCGGCCTGCGTTGGTTCAAGCCCCTTGCGCTTCAGGGTGGCAATCACATCGTAGATGCTTGAGCCCGTGGCTTGCAGGCAGAAGTGCCCTTCGCTCAAATTAGCGGGAGGCGCAGGGTTCGTGGGTGAGGCCTCGAACAGATCGAGCAGGGCGCCGCCGGCGCGAAACGTAGTGACGTTGTACCCGGCTTTGGCCTTGCCCTCATTTTCGATCGGCAGCCCCAGGTACTCGGCGTAAAACTTCTTCATCGCCGCCACATTCTTGGTAACCAGCGCGATGTGGTCGAAACCCTTATAGGTAAACACGATGCGATTTTAGCGGATTTCGGTCAAAATACCGAAAAAAATGGTAGTTATCCCCCGAAATTTCGGCTTGCGCTCATTGCCCGCCCTGGGCCTGCGAGACAATCCGCTTGATAAGCTGCGGATCGTCGGGCAACAGGCCGGACTTCGGCAGCCTCCCGGTCAGATCAGCCCAGTTGCGGTCCATGGCAAAAACTTTCTTAAACAGAGGAAAGCTCTCCTCCAGTTTGCCCATGTTGACCAGCGCGATTGCATGCCAATAGATCATTTCCGCGCTATCCGGCACCAGATGCTCGGCAGCTCCATATTCCCGCAGTGCGGCCTGGTTGTCGTGGAGTTCTACTGCTTTGTCTCCGGCATTCATGTGGTTATAGGCGCGTTGCAACGTGACCAGCCGGCGCAACTCCTTGAGCGGCTCAGGACTATCGTCCACCCGCAGATTGAAGAGGTAATCAGACCAGGGACGTCCGCTGGATTTTGCCGGGACAATGATCAGAGCTGCCGACTGCCTTCCGCGGATGTCGCCGCCAACTGCCTGCGCCGCATCCAGGGCCGCAAGCATTTTTCCCGCCAGATCGCCTTGGGTGGATTCGAATCCTTTGGACATGGCGGGCCAGATCTTGTCGCTCGACATCAAATTGGCTTGCACCGCATAGTTCTTTCCCACCCGCACCGTCCCTCCGGACTGGCCGCCACATTGGATGGCGGCTCCGTCACCGGTCGAATCTCCGGCAATTCCTCCCGCAGGCTGGATATCTTTGGCCCCGGTAAACGTGGCTACCCGCCCCTGGGTATCGATCATCGCCACCTGGCGAATGTTGCAGCTCTCATCAGCCTGCAACAGCCCGCGCAACGCATCAGGAGCACTCTTGCCACTGCGCATTAAGTCCAAACCCAGCGGACCGTAACTGGGATCGAGGAAGGATTGTGTAGCTACCGCTCCCACGCCCGCCTCCGCCCACGGCACCCCACTGCCCACCGCGAACCAGTGCGACTGTACGGCTACTCCAAGTTCACCGGTGGCCGGATCAAAGGCCACAATCGAAAATGTATGAACGGGACGTAACGGCTTTTCTTGAGCAAATAAAGCAGGAACAAAAAAGAAAATAATAAAAGCAATGCGGCGCAACATGGCACCCCCAAAAGAATTTAAAACTTAGAACATTCTAATCTAAGGACAGCGGCTGTTGATTATGGCCTGGATTCTGTTCTGGAAATGGAAAATGGCATGGGTACAACAGCGGGGCCGAGCCGCACACAAGTCCCAGATCACCACGAGAGTCAGAGGAAAAACTTTGAGCCGCGAATTAATGCGAATGGACGCTAATGAAACTGCAACCAAAGCAAAAACCAAATGCTCAAAATCACACATTCGCTGGTGCTCAGTGCAGTCTCCGGCCACTAAGGAAACACGAAGGAAAGCAAAATCAAATCTCACCGCAGAGTTCGCAGAGAATCGCAGAGAAGAGATTATGCACAAATCGGTTTTACAGATACTGACTGGCGCTGGAGCCTGCGATGGCGGCCGAGGCCTGCTGGCCAGATGCGGAGCTTCGACGCGCTTCGATCATATCCAGCAAAACGAAGACGTTGGGAACCTTCTTAGCATTAATGGCAATGTTGTCGAGCCACTTTCCTTCCGCTTTAATGCGCAACATGGCATCGTCAATCCTGCATTTAGCAATGGCGCTATAAGGAATGGGGTCTTTGGATTTCCAGATTACGCCTGTGGGGGCAAGCGAAATATTTCCAAAAGTCACAGTGCCGCTGCCGCTAAGCATACGCTCCGCATCCTGCCTCAGCCTCGGATTCACCGTCTGCAGAACCAGACGAATAGCGTCTTCCTGGCCGCTGACATTCGAACTGATATTGATGGTGCCGGTGCCGGTGCCAATGATCTGAAAGCTGCGCAGCTTTTTGCCCTTGGCAAGAAGCATGACAAGCAATCCTATCAATCCTAAGTGGGCACCAGCATTGACGGGCTGCTGGCCGTATCGGGTTTCAGAAATCTCCTCCCAGCGAAGGTCTTGCTCTCCCAACAATGATCTGTAGGAGATCCCTTCAGTGTGAATGGTGATCTGTCGCCGGGCACCCCACAGGCAGGCAAAAGCAAACAGCAAAGCAAAAAAAGCAACAAGACCCAACAAGACCGGGTCGAGCCGCTGCTCGAGGGAACGGTCATAGACGAGCCAAGTAACACCCATCATGAGAAGAAGGGCAATGGCCGCTACCGATCGCCAAACCCAAGTTTCCTTGAATATGCGTTGAGGCGGAGATGGAAACATGAACCCTCGTGAAGGTTGTGTATCGAAGAACCAAAATATCGTGGGTACCAGCCCGTGTCAAAGGATTTTATTCAATTCAAACCTTACCGAATTCCGACCGCGGAGCGCTGACTGCTCTTCGCCCCATGCCACTCCTGCAAGGAGCGCACATTGATCTCATTCCGCTGCAGGGCGGCGATGCCTTCGGCAGCAGCCCAGGCGGCAGCCAATGTCGTGATGGTGGGAATACGATGGGTCACCGTGGCCCGGCGGATGGCTTTCTCGTCAAACCAGGGCTCCTGACCGTGCGGAGTGTTGATCACCAGTTGCACGCGGTCTCCCTTAATAAGATCCACCACATGCGGACGCCCTTCTTTCACCTTGTATACGCGGTCCACCGGCAGCCCCAGCTTCTCCAGCCGGTCGGCGGTGCCGTGCGTGGCAACGAGCTTGAAGCCAAGATCAATAAAGCGCTTGGCCAATTCGCCCGCCGCTTCTTTATCGCGGTCGGTCACGCTGATAAAGACCGTGCCGCGCGTGGGCAGAGTCTGGCCGGCGGAGATTTGCGCCTTGGCAAAAGCCTCGCCAAAACTCTCGGCTGAACCCATGACTTCACCGGTAGATTTCATCTCCGGTCCCAGCACCGTATCAACACCGGGGAACTTGGACCACGGGAATACCGGAGATTTCACGAAATAGCCGGCGCCTGTAGCCAGGTCTGTTCCCTGCTCAACGTTTTCAGGCAGGAACTCGCGCAATTTGCGTCCGGTCATGAGGCGGGTGCCGATCTTGGCCATGGGCACTCCAGTTGCCTTGGAGACAAAAGGCACAGTACGGGAGGCGCGGGGGTTGACTTCGATCACGAACACTTTTTCGTTCTGGATGGCAAACTGAATGTTCATCAATCCAACAACCTTCAGGGCGCGCGCCAGTTTGAAGGTGTATTCGCGGATGGTCTTCAAAGCCTCTGGGGGAATGTTCACGGCGGGGAGCACGCAGGAAGAATCGCCGGAGTGGATACCGGCTTCTTCGATGTGCTGCATGATGCCGCCGATCACGACGTCTTCGCCATCGGAAAGCGCATCCACATCCACTTCTGTAGCGCTCTCCAGGAAATGATCGATCAATACCGGGCGCTCCTGCGAATACTCGACTGCTTCTTTCATATACCGGATGACGCTCTCATCGTCGTAGGCAATCACCATGGCCCGGCCGCCGAGCACGTAAGAAGGCCGTACCAGGACCGGATATTGGACGCGGCGTGCGCCCGCTACAGCTTCTTCCACACTGGTTGCCAGAGCGCCTGCAGGCTGGCGAATGTCGAGTTCTTCCAGCAACTTGCCGAACCTCTTGCGGTCTTCCGCCAGATCGATGGATTCCGGCGATGTGCCAATGATGCTCACTCCCGCAGCCTTGAGTGGCAGGGCGAGATTCAGCGGAGTCTGTCCGCCGAGTTGCACAATTACCCCAACCGGCGCACCGCTCTGCGCTTCATGTTCATATACGGCCAGCACGTCTTCAAACGTTAGAGGCTCGAAGTAGAGCCGGTCGCTGGTGTCATAGTCGGTGGATACGGTCTCGGGATTGCAGTTGACCATGATGGCCTCATAGCCATCCTCATGCAGGGCAAAGGCAGCGTGGCAGCAGCAGTAATCAAATTCAATGCCCTGTCCAATGCGGTTCGGACCGCTGCCTAAGATCAGGACTTTTTTCTTGTCTGTGGGCGGCGCCTCATCTTCTTCTTCGTAGGTCGAATAGAAATATGGCGTATAGCTTTCAAACTCCGCGGCGCAGGTGTCCACCAGCTTGTACACCGGGCGGATGTTATGTTCCATGCGAAGTTGGCGCACCGCCGCAGTGCCACTCTTCAGTGAGAGCCCGATGCGTTCATCGGAGAGCCCCATGCGCTTGGCTTCCCGCAGAAGTTCACTGGAAATTGAGGTGCGCTTGCCCATCTCCACCAGCGTATCCGTGATCTCTTTGAGCTGATAGAGAAACCAGGGGTCGATGCTGGTCATCTTGTTCAACTCTTTTACCGTCATGCCCTGGGCCAGCGCATAGCGAAGATAGGTGAGGCGCTCCGGATGGGGAGTCACCAGCCGGTGGGTCAGGATGCGCGGCTCGATCTGCTCGGCGCCAACTCTCCTGCCGGTTTCGAGGGAGCGAATGCCCTTCATCAGCGCTTCCTTGAACGTACGGCCAATGGCCATGGCCTCGCCCACGGACTTCATCTGCGGTCCCAGGCTTTCGTCGGTGCCGGGGAATTTCTCAAACTGCCATTTCGGTATCTTTACCACCACGTAATCAATGGTGGGCTCAAAGCAGGCCGGGGTCTTGCGGGTAATATCGTTGGGAATCTCGTCGAGCGTGTAGCCGACGGCCAGCCTGGCGGCAATCTTGGCGATCGGGAAGCCTGTAGCTTTTGACGCCAGCGCCGAGGATCGCGAGACCCGCGGGTTCATCTCAATGATCACCATGCGCCCGGTGGTGGGATTCACTCCGAACTGAATATTTGAACCGCCGGTCTCCACACCGACTTCGCGGATCACTTTGATGGCGGCATCGCGCATGTACTGGTATTCGCGGTCGGTCAGGGTCTGGGCCGGGGCCACGGTGATGGAATCACCGGTGTGAACACCCATGGGATCGAAGTTCTCAATGGAGCAGATGATGATTACGTTGTCCGCCAGGTCGCGTACCACTTCCAGTTCATATTCTTTCCATCCCAAAACCGATTCTTCAATCAGGACCTCATGCACTGGAGAGAGATCAATGCCCCGCGCCAGAATCTCCATGAGTTCTTCACGGTTGTAGGCAATGCCGCCGCCAGTGCCACCTAGAGTGAATGATGGGCGGATGATGACCGGAAAACCAATCTTGCCGGAAAAATCAATCCCGTCTTTGAGGTTGGTAACCAGCGCAGACCTGGGAACATCGAGGCCGATCTTGATCATGGCATCTTTGAACATCAGGCGGTCTTCCGCCATTTTGATGGCCCGGAGCTGCGCGCCAATCAATTCGACACCGTACTTTTCCAGCACTCCGCTGTCGGCAAGTTCCACAGCCAGATTGAGCGCGGTTTGTCCGCCTACGGTAGGCAGCAAGGCGAATTTTCCCTGTCCACGGCCTTCCATCATTTCGCATTCCTGACGAATGACCTCTTCCAGGTAGGCCCGGGTAAGCGGCTCGATATACGTGCGGTCAGCCATCTCCGGATCGGTCATGATGGTGGCGGGATTCGAGTTGCACAGCACCACCTCATAGCCTTCGCTTTTCAGGGCTTTGCAGGCCTGGGTGCCGGAGTAATCGAACTCCGCCGACTGGCCAATCACAATTGGCCCGGAGCCGATAATCAGGATTTTCGAGATGTCATTTCTGCGCGGCATATCGCTTTCTTATTCGTTTAAATACGAGGTGAATGGCATGTCATTAAAACTGTCGTGCACTTCGGGCTTAATTGCATCCGGAACTTCTTTTGCCCGCTGCGGAGTCTGAATCGTCTTTTCACTTCGAGTATCAAAAAACCGGCTGGATTTATCCACCATCTTACCTGACGCGCTGAATGCGCGGCTCTCCTCGTAACCCCATCCCCAGGCGGTCCGCAATTCGTAGTGAAGACTCTGCAGCTTTCCCGTTTCCCCGAAGCAATCATCCTGGTAGCGATCAAAATCATCTCCAGGGTTGAAAGTTCTGACGTAATGCTTTCCCGAAGGATCGGAGCGGACGAAGAACTCGAAATCTTCACCCGGACTCAATTCAGGCAAGTTCCTGATGTCGTGATATTCCTTCCAGCCCCTGGATACGGAATTAATAAAGATGTGCAGCGGAGCCCCATCAAAATCAACTCCACACTGGATGGAAAAAAGTTTTTGAGGATCGTCGGTTTTTTGCTCGGCTTTCTTTTCCTGCGGCGGTTTAGAGTCGGATTGGGCAAAGGTTAGACGGACTGAGAGAAATAAGATAATCCCAGTCAGGAGGATTTTCGGGATGTTATTTCTGCGCGGCATTAGCTCGTTCTCCCGTGGTCGAGTGCTCTCTAGCCGGAATCATACTTCCCTCAGGGGCTAAAGCCCGGTCCTAATCACATTCAAGCGGCACGGCTGAAGCCGTGCCCTTTCAAAGCAAATGCTCCTACACTTTTAAAGCAAGTGCTCCTACAAATGTAGCTCATTCTGTTACGTTGAAAAGGGCACGACCGAAGCCGTGCCCTCATAAGATTGCCGCTTCCCGTTGTCATCTCTTCTTCCACTCCTCCATCATTCCCACAAAATCGTGGAAGAGGTAGTGCGAATCATGAGGACCGGGCGAGGCCTCGGGGTGATACTGCACGCTGAAGAGCGGCAGGCTGCGGTGGCGGAGGCCTTCCAGCGTATTGTCATTCAAATCGATGTGGGTCTTGATGACCTCGGGATCTTTCAGTGAATCTGGATCGACGGCAAAGTTGTGGTTGTGGGCGGTAATCTCGATTTTGCCGGTCTCCGTTTGTTTCACCGGATGGTTCCCGCCGTGGTGTCCGAACCTCAGCTTGTAAGTCTTGCCTCCCAGCGCCAGTCCAATCAATTGGTGCCCCAGGCAGATGCCAAAGATCGGCGTCTTACCCATCAGGTTGCGGATGTTTTCATGGGCGTAAGTACACGGCTCAGGGTCGCCGGGGCCGTTGGAGAGAAATATGCCATCAGGTTTAAGCGCCAGCACATCGGCTGCTGTGGTAGTGGCCGGAACTACGGTCACGCGGCATCCCTTGTCCACAAGCATGCGCAGGATGTTCTGCTTGATCCCAAAATCATAGGCCACCACATGGTTGGAGGGCGGCTGGTCCTTCACTCCTACAATTTCCGTGGGTTCGTGGGAGCGCGAGCCCGTCTCCCATTGATACCACTGCTTGGTGCTGACGACTTTGGCCAGATCGGTGCCATCCATTTTGGGGATGGCGCGGGCCTTGGCGACCAATTTGTCGACGTCAGTCTCGATTGAAGAAATCACGCCGCGCATCACGCCTTTGGTCCGCAAATGACGCACCAGCGCGCGCGTATCGATATCTCCAATCACCGGAATTCTGAACTTCTCCAGATACTCGTCGGTTACCTGCTGAGAGCGCCAGTTGGAGCTGATCGGGGAGAACTCGCGCACGGCCAAGCCTTCGATGTAGGGCCGCGTGGCCTCATTATCGTCAGGATTGGTGCCGTAATTGCCTATCTGAGGATTGGTGAGAACAACGATCTGCCCGGCATAAGAAGGATCGGTAAAGATTTCCTGGTAACCGGTGATGGAAGTATTAAAAACAACTTCCCCGTAACATTCGCCTTTAGCTCCATAACCTTTACCGCTGAAGCTTCTTCCATCTTCCAGCGCAAGGATTGCCTGCATTGCATCTCCGGGGAGTAGATTTTAAAGATTTTAACACGAATTCATCGTGCGGATTTTTGGTGGCCTATCCGCAACCAGAAGCAAAACCCACCACGGAGGCATGAAGACACTGAGAAAGCACGGAGAAAACCGAGAACCAGTTTCACCGCGGAGACGCTGAGGCGCGGAGGGAACCAAAAATCAATGTTGGTTAGTGCAATACTCCCACGCGCTCCACGGGCCAATAGCCGAACACGGCCTTGCCGTAGATGAAGTCGCGGGCCACCGCGCCGAAGTCGCGGCTGTCATTGGACATGGTGCGGTGGTCGCCCATCACAAAATAGCTGTCGGCGGGAACCACGGTTTCCGGGTAGGAGCGCGAATCCATGTACTGCTCCGGCACATAGGGCTCCGGCTTCCATTGCCCGTTCACGTAAACACGGCCATTGGTGACCCGGATACGGTCGCCGGGAATTCCAATCACCCGCTTGATGAAGTTCTTGCGCGGGTCCCGCGGATAACGAAAGACGATGATATCTCCCCGCCCAATGTTTTCAAGCCGGTAAACCAGCTTGTTAATAAAGATCCGCTCCTGGTCTTCCAGTCCGGGCTCCATGCTTCCGCCTTCCACCTTCACCGGCTGGTAAACAAAAAGAATGATGAAGAGCGAAATGATGACTGAGAAAAACAGGTCGCGAATCCAGGAATACATGATTCGTCTGGGGCGGGTGCTCGGAGGGTGCGGCGCGACCGCCCGCGCCTCTCCGGGGACTTGCGGTTCGTCTTCGGACATGGGCTTGAGGGTATTCTCCTCTGTATGATTATACGTAACTAAATTTGCTTTGGTAACATTACAAAATATTGCCATTCTGAAGTAAAATGTCCCCATTATGAAACGCACGTTAGGCACGCTTATTGTCATTTTTGCTACCGCCATGACCCAGGCCCAATTGGGTAAGAGCGATGTTCCAGCTTTTCACGACAAGCCGCCCGCCACAGGTGAAAAATTGCCGGCAATCTGGACGCAAAAGCAGCTTGCCGCTGGAGGCTTTACTGCGCCGTTCCAGAAAGAGGCATACGCAGCGGCTGCCAAGGCTCCCGGGGTTATGTACCAGATGCCCTGTCTTTGCCATTGCGACCAACACGCAGGACACACCAGCCTCCATTCCTGCTTTGAAGGCGCCCATGGAGCAAACTGCGGTATCTGCGCGGCGGAAGCCCTGTACACCTACCAGATGTCCAAGAAAGGCTGGACCGCCCAAATGATCCGCGACAGCATCATTCGTGGTGAATTCAAATCAATCGATCTCCAACATCCCCAGCATGTGATGTAATCTTGCACCATCCCTGGTGCAGTTGACGCATACAGAATTTCTGCGTATAAAAGGGCTGCTACCCCCAAGCAGCCTTTCTGCTTTGAGTTAGCCGTTTCTTAGGTTTTCCACAGCTTCGATTTGCCGCTATTCGCGTGTTGGCAGTAAGGACACAATGAAATGAAGAAAAAAGTGGCAGCAAGCGTTAAACATTTACATTCTAAATTGAACAAAACTAAGCACCTTAGAAGCTCTAAGCCCATGAGTAGTAAGAAACCACCGGTTCCGCCTTCCAAACCGTCTTTTCCGCAAGATCCCAGTTTTACACAGGCTGTGCAAAACTATGAGGCGGGACTCAAGGCCATGCAGGAGCACAAATTCGACAAGGCCAAAGGGCTCTTGGAGAAGATCATTGCGAACGGTCCGAGGGAGTTATCCGACCGGGCGCGCGTTCATCTCAGCACATGTAATCAGCAACTCGCCAATAGCTCCACCTCATTCAAAAGCGCGGAAGAGCACTTTGATTACGCCGTATCGCTGATGAATTCCGGGCAGTACGAGCAGTCACGCACCCACATGGAGAAGATTCTCAAGCAAGACGGGAAAGCCGATTTTGCGTTCTATGGGCTGGCAGTGCTGGACTGTCTTACCGGCCAGGTAGAGGGCTCCTTGAAGAATCTGCGGGAGGCCATTCGCTTGAATCCCCACAACCGCTTCCAGGCCCGGAACGATTCCGACTTCCAAAATATGGCCGATGATCCCCGATTCACCGAATTGCTGTATCCTGAACCTACAGACGCGGCCCCAAATTCCGACCCCAAGAAGCGTTAGGCCGTTATGCTGGTTGTAACGAGAATTCTGTTTTCGTTCCGGTATACGCAGTGGGGCCTCGCCTGAGAATTTGGTAATTGGATAACCTGGTAATTGCGCAATTGAAAATCAAAGGCGAAATCTTCCTGCGCTGAGAGGGATATCAAAGCGAAGTAGTTTTTCCAGTTCGTCTCTCAAGGCCGTTAATTTCGCAATGCCGCTATCCATCGTCAATTTCCAAAGATGCATTCCAACCCGGAAAATACAAACCCGGCGAAGCGCGACTATCGTCTTGTAGCGATTGGCGGCGGCACGGGCCTCTCCACGCTACTCCGAGGATTGAAGCGGTATACCAGCGTGCCCGGCGAGGACGCGCCCCAGGAATCTTTCATCTCCGATCTGACGGCCGTAGTCACCGTGAGCGATGATGGCGGATCCAGCGGCCGCCTGCGGCGTGAGTTGAATATTCTGCCTCCTGGGGATATCCGCAACTGTCTGGTGGCGGTATCCGAAGACGAAAATCTTCTCTCCCAACTCTTTCAACATCGCTTTTCCAACCCTGGCGACCTGGAAGGACACAGCTTCGGCAACCTGTTTCTGGCGGCGCTTACCGCCATTACCGGCGATTTTGCAGAGGCGGTGAAGCGCGCCTCTGAGATTCTGGCCACGCGAGCGCACGTCCTTCCCGCTACATCGGCCAATGTTCAACTGGAAGCCACCATGGACGATGGCTCGCGAATCGTGGGCGAAACCAATATCAATGCCAGCGAAAAACGTATCGTCGAGCTGCACATGGCCCCGGAGAATCCTCAACCGCTGGAACAAACCTTGCGGGCCATTGCCGAGGCGGACATCATCACCATGGGCCCCGGCTCCCTATTCACCAGCCTGATTCCCAACGTCCTGGTCAACGGAATCCCGGAGGCGATTGCCGCTTCCCGCGCCGTGAAAGTTTTTATCTGCAACCTTATGACGGAGGCCAACGAGAGCCTGCACATGAGCGCCTCCGACCACATCCGTGCCATCTACGCTCACGCGCGAAAAAATATTTTCCACTACGCGCTGGTCAACTCCACCCCGGTCTCCGCCCACATGATGGAAAAGTACGCGCAGGAAAGGGCGGAGCAGGTTGTGGTGGACACCGCCGCGATTGAAGCCCTGGGGGTGAAGTGCATCACGGGAGATTTTGTGGAAGAAAATGATTTTGCCCGCCATGCAACCGATCAGCTCTGCCGGGAACTCTTAAGCTTGGCGGAATTTACCGGGAGCCGTCCCGCACAAATCTCCCCGGCAAGCGGTAAGATGATGGTTCCATGGTCGGTCACAACATAAATGATCAGTTTGGGGTCGTCATTATGGCGGCCGGCAAAGGCACGCGACTCAAGTCTAAGCGCGCCAAAGTCCTCCACGAAATTGGCGGCCGGCCTCTGCTGGCGCACGTGATTGCGGCAGCGGCCCAGACGGTTCCCGCAAGCAATATCTTTGTAATCGTCGGCCATCAGGCGGAGCAGGTCAAGGATGCGGTAAAAGACGCGATAAAAAATACCGGCGTGCAGTTCGTTCTTCAGGCGGAGCAGCGAGGCACAGGCCACGCGGTCATGTGCGCACGCCCGGCGGTGGAGCAGCACCAGAATATTCTGGTTCTTTCGGGAGATGTGCCACTCATCCGTCCTGAGACTCTGACCAGGCTCCGCGATTTTCACCTGGCCAGAAACGCTGCCATGACCATTCTTACGGCGGAGCCGCAAGACCCGGTTGGTTACGGCCGCGTGCTGCGCAATTCGGCCGGCAGCGAGCGAGTAAAAGGAATTGTGGAACAGAAGGCGCTGAGCCGTGCGCAGCACAAGCTGCGCGAGATCAATTCCGGGATCTATGCCTTTGCCACCAAGGCGCTGTTTGCACATATCGACCGCCTCAGCACGCAGAACGCGCACCAGGAGTTCTACCTCACGGACATGGCCACAATTCTAGTGCGGGCCAAAGCGAAGGTGGTCGCCATCAAAGCTGACGATCCCACTGAGATCCTGGGCGCGAACACTTTGGCTGAACTTGCCGGGCTCGATGCCAGCCTGCGCGCCCGCAAATGCAATCAGCTGATGGCTGAGGGAGTCAGCATCTACAAGCCCGAAACCTGCGTGATTGATCCTGATGTGGAGATTGGCCCGGACACCATCATCGAACCTTTTGTGCAGATCCTGGGCCGATCACGCATCGGCTCCGACTGCCGCATTCGCTCTTACTCGGTGATCAATAATTCCCAAATTGCCGACAACGTGCAGATCAAGCCCGGTTGCATCCTTGATCAAGCCCTTGTTTCCTCGGCGGCCATCGTGGGGCCATATGCCCACCTGCGTCCCGGAAGCGAGATTGGCGAGGGAGCACACGTCGGCAACTTTGTGGAAACCAAAAAGGCCAGGCTGGGCAGGGGAGCAAAGGCCAACCATCTCACCTACCTGGGCGATGCGGAAATTGGTGCGGGCGTCAACGTGGGCGCAGGCACCATCACGTGTAATTACGACGGAGTCCACAAGCACGTAACGGTGATTGAGGAAGGCGCCTTTATCGGCAGCGATTCCACTCTCGTAGCCCCAGTGCGTATCGGCCAAGGTGCCTACATCGCCGCCGGATCAACCATTACTGATGACGTTCCCGCCGATTCACTCGCCCTGGGACGCGGACGCCAAACTGTGAAAGAGGGCTGGGCGAAGCAGCGACGGGAAGTGCAAGCCGCGGCCAAGGCAAAGGGTAAGTAGTGCTTTACCGCAAAGGACGCTAAGGGCGCAGAGGAACAAAGTTCTTACCACTGATTCTCACTGACACCACTGATCGGAACGACGGCAACCTAAAGCTTTGCCGCTGACTTACGCTGAGTGCCGCTGATCGGAAAAGGAACGATGAATATTAGGAATGCGAGTCCGTAGGGAACGCACAAGAGTTTCTTGCCCATGGGGAAACTTCAATGAACCTCCGCTCTCGCGAGGCTGGTGAGTAGTATTTAAGTAGTATTGGAGTAGAGAAACACAAGGGGGTCGTGCCGGAAGTTAATAGTCTAGAGTTGGAAACCTCTCATCTGGCGCTTTGGACCCCGGGCGGCCACAATCCTGCATCAAGACATTCGCTAAGGGGCTGGTCGGTGATCATATGCAGATTGACCAGCCCCTTTGTCTTTCAGGCAGCGGTGCGATTCGCCAAATTATTCAGTTGTCAAAGAACCATTTTCCGCAACCACTAGGGAAGCGGTGCAGCATTGCCGAATTCGACGTTTTATCCGTGACATCGTGACAAACCGCATAAACATTGGCGATTTGCGGCACGGATTCAACGACTCGGGCGCCAGATGCCGTGCCAGCAAGGTCTATACGCTGGTGGACGATACTCCGCCCAGGCGCTTTTCATCGCGTCTTTTACAGAGTAGCCAGAGCTGGTCTACCGGCGCAACATTACGGGGTAAATTGTTTGGATAGTGTATGAACGAAGGCAGAGTTCCAACGGGGCGCCACAATCGTGGAGCAGCCCTGCTTTTCAGGCCATCCCTTTGGAAATGTGCATTCATCGTATCTTGTAGGCCGCAGATAAGACTGTCTGGCCTTCTCTCAGGGACACCTCAGCCCATATATACCGAGTAACCTGGATTCTTGCGAACATGCAATGTCCAGAATCAAGTCAAACCTTCTAACCAAAGAAGACCAATCAACACTCAACAAGCAACCAATTGCATTTCAAAAGACAGGAGAAGAACCATGGCGAATATTTCCCGTTGGGATCCATTTTCGGAACTGGCTTCGCTGCAGGACCGGATGAACCAGCTATTCAGTCAATCCTCCACCGGCTTTGGCCGCCCAGAACAGCAACTCGCCTTCTCCAACTTTGTTCCTCCCGTGGATGTCTATGAAGACGAGCACCACACTACGCTCCTGGCTGAGATGCCCGGCGTAGAGGAGAAAGACCTTAACCTCCATGTGGAAAATAATGTGCTAACCATCAGCGGCGAACGCAAGCTCGAAAATGAAGAGAAGAAGGACAATTTCCACAGAATCGAGCGCCGTTATGGCCGTTTCAGCCGCTCTTTCAC
>DATMMY010000068.1:0-2565 GCA_035569515.1 Candidatus Solibacter sp.
GTCCCAGCCTGGAGGCCCGGCGCAAGCAGTTGAAAGACCTGCTGGCCGAGCAATGGGAATACAACTTGCGCACTAATCCGGAGTACGCCTCTATCCTGGGCGACAAGCGGTACAACGACAAGCTCAGCGACGCTTCCGAAAAAGCCATCTATGCCGACTTGGAGCAGAGCAAGAAATTTCTTGCCCGCATCAAGGCCATTGATGTCTCCGGCTTCCCTGAACAAGAGGCGCTGAACAAGGCGCTCATGGTGCGCCAACTCGAGACCGGATTGGAAGGCGCGCGTTTCAAAGGATGGGAGATGCCGGTGACGCAATTCGGAGGCATCCACATTGACGCGCCGCAACTGGTTTCCGTGCTCTCGTTTGAGACCGTAAAAGATTATGAAGATTACATCGCCCGTCTTCGCCAGATTCCCCGGGCCTTCGATCAAACTATGGATCTGATGCGCAAGGGCATGACCGACCATCTTATGCCGCCCAAGATCCTGCTGGAACAGGTAGCAAAGCAGTCGGGCGAGATTGCGAATGCCAAGCCGGAAGAGAGCGCATTCATGGAGCCGGTGAAGAAATTTCCGGCCAGCTTTTCCGAACAGGAGAAGAAGCGGTTGCACGACCAGATGCTGGATGCCGTCCGTAACCGTGTAACTCCGGCCTATGTGAAATTCACCAAGTTTGTAACCGAAGAGTACGCGCCCAAAGGCCGTACCGACCCCGGCCTGTGGTCCTTGCCGGATGGCGAAGCGCGTTACGCTTTTGCCGTGAAGCAAAGCACCACCACCGATCTCACTCCGGAGCAGATCCATCAGATTGGTCTGCAGGAGGTGGCCAGGGACCGGGCCACGATGCTGAAGATTGCCCAGAAGTTCGGTTATCAGGATTTGAAGTCGTTCGACGCGGCCAATCAAGCCAACCCCAATCTGCACCCCAAATCGCGAGAGGAGATGCTTGATCTGTACCGCAAGTATGTCGACCAGATGTGGGCCAAGTTGCCCCAGTTGTTCGGCCGTCTGCCTAAGGCCAAGGTTGAGGTGATGCCGGTGGAGATATATCGGGAGAAAGAGGCATCCGGCGCCGCCTACGTGGAGGGAACTCCCGATGGCAAGCGCTCCGGGCACATCATGGTCAATACCGGCGACTATGCCAAGCGTTCGGTCCTGAATATTGAAACCACTGCCTATCATGAAGGAGTTCCGGGACATCACCTGCAGATCTCCATTGCCCAGGAGCTTCCCGCGTTGCCCCCGTTTCGCCAACACGGGTTCTATATCGCCTATGTGGAAGGCTGGGCGCTCTACTCGGAGAGCATGGGCGTAGATGCCGGTTTCTATCAGGATCCGTATAGCATGTACGGTCACCTTGAAGACGATTTGCTGCGCGCCATTCGCCTGGTGGTAGACACCGGTTTCCATTACAAGCACTGGACCCGCCAGCAGGTGGTGGACTACTTCCACAACAACTCCGGCATTGATGAACCTACAGTGCAGTCGGAAACCGACCGCTACATGGCATGGCCCGCACAGGCGTTGGGATACAAGATCGGCCAGTTGAAGCTGATCGAGCTTCGCGACCATGCCAAGAAAGAACTGGGCGACAAGTTCGACATCCGGGGTTTCCATGATGAAGTGGTGGGTGGAGGACCGCTGCCTCTGGATGTGCTCTCATCCGCCGTGGATGGATGGATCGCGGCGCAGAAGGCAGCTTCTGGCTACTAGCTGCTGGCTTCTGGCAAAGCAAAACCAGTTCTAGCTGCTAAGAGCTGAGTTTTACCACTGATTTTCACTGAAGCCACTGATTGAAAAACGGCAGTTGGCAAATAGCAATTGGCCAGAACCTTGGCCCAAGAGCCGAATCTTTACCGCTGATTTGCGCTGATCGGAAGAGCCGTAGGGTAAACAGCATTTTTTGGAGTGATTTTATCGAGAACCTGAAGAGCTAAAGGCTAAGAGCCAGAGGCTAGGAGCCAGCAGCTAGAAGCTATGGATTCGCTTCGATGGGGTGAAGCATGGGGGCTAGCGAATGGGCTTTGTTGCCGCCTTCGGTGCGGGCTTCGTCCAGGGCGGCTTCCACGCGGTTGATCACTTCGGTTACTACGTCAATCGCGTCAAACTGCGGCTGGAGTACGGCTTCGGCGATGCCTACGCTTAGCAGCGGCAGGCGGTCAGTGCTGGGGATTTTCGTGGTAACCAGGACCTTCCGCATCTTGTCCACCACGAGAAAAGCATTTTTCTCAGTGGTATCGGAGAGCACCAGGGCGATGGTGGTCAGGTCATAACGCAAGGCCACATCGTTCTGGCGGATGTGGGAGCAAATGGTCTGGGCTACCTGTTGCATCAGGCTCTCGACGTTGGCTTCTCCAACCTCTTTGGTCAAGGCCGCTGCTTTGCCAAAATGGAGCAGCATCAGCGTGAGCGGCGTCCTTTGCTGGATGGAGCGCCGTACCTCAGAGAGCAAAACGTCAAGATAAGAAGAGCGTTTCAGCAGTCCTGATTTTTCGTCGGTGACCGCCAGGGTCTTCATCAGGGTGCGCAGGCGGGCATTGCTGACGGCCAGGATCATCTGGTCGGC
>DATMMY010000069.1:0-4159 GCA_035569515.1 Candidatus Solibacter sp.
TGACGGCAAGGAGCAGTGGGACCTGTTCGTAGTGTCACCCGGCAACGGGCAAGTCACTAACCTTACCAATACCCCTGAGATTTCGGAAGAAAGTCCGGTGTGGTCGCCCGATGGCAACTTGCTGGCCTACATGGTGAAGCCCAAAGACTCTCCAAGTTATGAAATCGACCTCATCGAGGTGGCGACCAAGAAAGTCCGGCACCTGACCACCAACACGCCTAAGGAACTCTGGAATTCCAGCCCGTTGTGGTCCAAAGACGGCAAGTGGATCGTTTTCTCGCAGGCACACGCGTCCGGTAAGGACTTGAACATCCTGATTGCTGAGGTGGCGACCGGGAAGACCACCAGTCTGACGCCACATGAAGGCGAAAAGACCTTTACCGCCACTGATATTTCTCCCGATGGGAAGACCCTGCTGATTACCTCCAACGCCCATAACAGTTACGAGAACGTGGGCCTGCTGGAGATTGCCACAAAGAAGATCATATGGCTGACCAGCGACAAATGGGAGATTATGTCAGAGAAGTTTTCTCCCGATGGAAAACGCATTACCTGGGGCGCCAACATTGACGGGAATCGGGAAATCTTTGTCTACGATCTTCTGACCCGCCAGGCCCATCCCCTGCCAATCCCCAAAGGCGTAAACGCCCTGGGCGGCGCTACTACTCCGTTTACCCGCGACGGAGCGCGCGTCTTGTATTACCACAACGGTCCCAATGCCCCCCAGGACCTCTGGGTCTATAACAACACCACGCGGAAGTCCCATCAGATCACTCATTCTCTGGTGGGCGGCGTGCGCAGTGAAGACATGGTTGAGCCCTATCTGGTCCACTACCCCAGCAGCGATGGCAAATGGGAGATTTCGGCCTTTGTCTATGTTCCCTACAACGCCGAGCGCAGCGGAAAGAACGCCGCGCTTGTTTTTCTGCATGGCGGCCCCGCCGACCAAACTGTCAACTCTTTTATCAAGATCATTCAATACCTGGTGAACCAGGGTTATTTTGTAATTGCTCCCAACTACCGGGGCTCAACTGGATACGGCAAAGAGTTTCAGGACGCCAACCGCTTTGATATGGGTGGAGGCGATCTTCAGGACGTAGTGGGCGCAGCTGAGTGGATCAAGAAGACCGGATTTATCGATCCCAAGAAGGTAGCAGTCATGGGAGGCAGTTACGGCGGGTATCTCACCATGATGGCGGTCACCAAGGCCCCGGAGTTGTGGGCCGCAGGCGTGCCGATGTTCCCCTTTGTGAACTGGTTTACCAAGTTGGAAAACGAAGATCCGATCCAGACCCAATACAATTTGGCCACCATGGGCGACCCCATCAAAAATAAAGCCCGCTACATGGATCGTTCACCGGTGAATTTCGTGGACCAGATCAAAGCCCCGCTGCTGCTCGTGGCCGGAGCCAACGATCCGCGCTGCCCGCCCACGGAGTCCGAACAGGTGGCCAGTGCGGTCAAAAAACGCAACGGGGTGGCTGAGTTGAAGATTTACGAGAACGAAGGCCACGGCTTTGCCAAAATAGAAAACCAGATTGACGCCTATTCGCGCGTGGCGGAGTTCCTGAAGAAATACGCAACCCCGGCAAAGTGTGGCTGTAATATCTACGACTGAAGAGGCGGTTCACCGCAAAGGACGCTAAGGGCGCAAAGGAAGAATGGGAAAATACGAAAACAGGTGCGAACAATTGTCCAAGAGGTTTGTCAAATATCTACTTCAAGAAATTTCTCAAACAATTACTTTAAGAAATTATTCGACGTTTGAAATGCGTAAAAGATCAAGAACACCGGGCAGCATGAAGGACAATCTTCCTTTGCGCCCTTCGCGTCCTTTGCGGTGAACTGATTTGGCTTTGTGGTGAGCCAGGTCGTCTACAGTAGAGAAACCGGCTGACTGGGAGGTGCTGTCCGCTTCTTTTCGACAATGGCTGCGACCAGTCCCTGCATGGTGTACTCATGAGCTTCAATCGATGGCTTGAAGCCCGCTTTCTTCAGAGTGCCACTGGTTACCGGCCCGATCGATGCCATGTGAACTCCTCGCAGCAGCTCTTCCGGATTATCTCCCAGCAGTCCGAGAAAATTGTTCACAGTCGATGAACTGGTAAACGTAATTACATCGGGCCGGCTGGTGGCGACGGCAAAGATCTTTTCCAGCTTCTGCTTTGCTCCTGCCGGAGTTTTGGTCTCGTAAGCCTCAATTACATCCACCACCGCCGCAGATTTCTTCAATTCATTGGGCAGGACGTCGCGGGCAATCCGGGCGCGCACCAGCAGGATACGCTTCCCTTCCGTTTTTCCGCGCAGCGCCTCCACTACCGATTCGGCGATGTACTTCTCAGGTGTTACTTGAACTTTCAGACCCTGGTTTTCTATGGCTTTCTGAGTGGCCGGGCCAATCGCGGCCACCTGCAGATGCTTCAACCGGGCCTTGGACAGCTTCAGCATTTTGAGGCGCTCGAACATGGCCTCCACACCGTTTACGCTGGTCAGGATCAGCCAGTCATACTGGTCGATCTTGCGTAAGGCATGGTCGAGGGGGGCAAAGCTACGCGGGGGCTTGATCTCAATGGTAGGCACTTCAATGATCTGGGCGCCCAACTCCCGCAAGGGTTCCGCCAGTCCTTCAGCTTGCTTGCTGGCGCGGGTAATCAGGACCCGCCAGCCCTGGAGTGGCTTGCCCGGGATGTTGTTCTTCATGGCTGCCCCGGGACGGCCACTTGTTTGCCGTAAATGTCGTTAAGAATGCGGTCAGCACCCTTCTTGCGTAAGGCCTCCGCCGTCTGTTGACCCAGCATCTCGGAGTCGGTGCCTTCCGCCTGCTCCCGTAACAGCTCACTGCCATCCGGACGGCCGCAAATCGCGTTCAAGCGCAGCTTGCCACTGTGCCTTTCCGCAAAAGCGCCGATAGGCACCTGGCATCCTCCCCCCAGGCCGTTGAGCAGGGCACGTTCGCAGGCAGTAGTGGCGCGCGCATCGGCATCGTCCAGAAAAGTCAATATGGAACGCATGCGCTCATCGTCTCGGCGTATTTCAATTCCCAGTGCGCCCTGTCCGGCCGCCGGGCACATTAATTCGGCTGGAATGGGGTAGCGCACATACTTGGTGAGTCCCAGGCGATGCACGCCGGCCGAGGCCAGAATGATGGCGTCGTAATCGCCGTTCTCCATCTTGCGCAAGCGCGTGTCCACGTTACCTCGCAGAGACAAGACCTGCAAGTCCGGGCGCAAGGCCCGCAGTTGCGACTGCCGCCGCAAGCTGCTGGTGCCCACGCGGGCCCCGCCGGGAAGTCCGGGGAGGTCGGAGAACTCCACGGAAATAAAAGCGTCGCGCGGGTCTTCGCGCTTCATGATGGCGGCCAGGTCAAACTCCGGCTGCAATTCAGTAGGCACGTCCTTCAGGCTGTGGACGGCCAGGTCAACGTGCCCGGCGGCCAGAGCCTCCTCAATTTCTTTGGTGAACATGCCCTTGGTTCCGACCATGGAGAGCGCGACTTCCGTGATTTTGTCGCCTGTCGTCTTGATGATCTCAATGTCTACCGTGTGCCCCTGAGAACGAAGCAAACTGGCTACATGGTTGGCTTGCCAGAGCGCTAGCTGTGAGCCGCGCGAGCCGATGCGAAGGTGCGCCATTATCGATTGGGTTTCCCGATGTTTGGATTGTCGCCGTCCGGAGTCCCGCTGTCGGAAACCCCATCTTTTAAATTGCCGCTTTTCAAATTCCCGGTTTTCAGATTCCCGCTGTTCAGATTAAAGATACGGCGAATTATCTCATGAATCGTCGCCGCTTCCGGTTCAGCAGCCGTCGATTTCAGCGTTGTGATGGGTGTATGCAGCAACTTGTTGATGATACCGCGGGTCATGGCCTCAATGGCCGCATCCTGTTCCGGGGTCAACGCGCCCATCTTGCCACGTATGCGGTCTATCTCCGCTTGGCGGATGGTCTCGCAATATTCCTGCAGTGAAAGGATGGTCGGCACCACGGCCAGCGACTTCATGCGGATGGCAAAACGCTCAACCTCTACTTCGATGATCTTTTCCGCCCGCTCCGCTTCTTTCTTGCGCTCGTTGCTGTTGTTGCCGGCCACGGTCTGCAGATCGTCAATGTCATAGACGAACATGCCATCCAGCCGGTTCATTTCAGGATGGACATTGCGCGG
>DATMMY010000070.1:0-2188 GCA_035569515.1 Candidatus Solibacter sp.
TCGCCCTCCAGGAATTTGTGCAGCATGTCATCGTCGTTTTCGGCGATGGTTTCCACCAACTGGGCCCGGAAGGCTTCAGCCTTCTTCAGGAGGTTGGCGGGAATTTCTTCAACCACGTACTGGGCTCCCAGGGTCTCGTCGTTCCAGAGGATGGCCTTCATGGAGATCAGATCGACTGCGCCTTTGTATGAGGCTTCCTGGCCGATGGGGATTTGAATGGCGACGGGGCGGGCATTGAGGCGTTTGCGGATGGTATCGACGGCATGCTCAAAATCGGCGCCCATCTTGTCCATCTTGTTGATGAAGCAAATGCGCGGGACACCGTATTTATCGGCCTGGCGCCATACGGTCTCCGATTGCGGCTCGACGCCGTGCACAGCGTCGAATACAGCCACAGCGCCATCGAGCACGCGCAGGGAACGCTCCACCTCAGCGGTAAAATCCACGTGACCGGGAGTGTCAATGATATTGATGCGGATGTCGCGCCAAACGCAGGTGGTAGCCGCGGAGGTAATGGTAATGCCGCGCTCCTGCTCCTGCTCCATCCAATCCATGGTGGCGGTGCCTTCATGCACTTCACCAATACGGTGCGTGATGCCCGTATAAAACAGGATGCGCTCAGTCGTAGTGGTTTTGCCGGCATCAATGTGAGCCATGATGCCGATGTTCCTACAACGTTCTAATGGTACTTGTCTTGGCACGGTGTTCCCTAATTCCTGACTTTTACGCTGACAAAAAACTCGCCGCGAAATTGCTCAATCTTTTCAGCTCCGGGCCGGCAGCTACCGGCCAGGACCCAGGTTCTACCACCGATAATGAGCAAAAGCCTTATTGGCTTCCGCCATGCGGTGAACATCTTCTTTTTTCTTGATGGCTGCGCCGCGCCCATTGGCGGCATCCAGCAACTCATTGGTCAACTTATCGATCATGCCTTTTTCGCCCCGGCCACGGGCATAGCTCACGATCCAGCGAATGGCCAACGAGGTGCGCCGGTCAGGATTCACCTCTACCGGGACCTGATAGTTGGCGCCACCCACGCGGCGGGTCTTCACTTCCAGCAGAGGCTTGGTGTTCTCAACCGCTTTCTTGAACAGCTTGAGGGCCTCATCGCCACCCTTGGACTGCAGGTTGGTCATTGCCTTATAGAAGATGATCTGCGCGGTTGATTTCTTCCCGCCCCACATCATGGTGTTCACAAACTTGGTCACCAGGGTGGAGTTGTAGACGGGGTCCGCCGCCACTTCCTGTTTCGCAACGTGTCCTTTTCTCGGCATAGCTCGTTTGATCCTCTAAAAACTCTTAAAAATTCAGCTCCTTCGCTTTCGCTCAGGATTTCGGCTGCAGCCCTTCGGCTTCACGACGCTCACCTCAGGGTGACAGGCTTTGTTCAAGCCTGCAAAACACCTTAAGCTTTCGGCCTCTTGGCTCCGTACTTTGACCGGCCCTGCTTGCGGTTGGCGACGCCGGTAGCATCCAGCGTGCCGCGCACTACGTGATAACGCACTCCGGGAAGATCTTTTACGCGGCCTCCGCGGATCAGAACAATCGAGTGCTCCTGCAGGTTATGCCCCACACCGGGTATATAGGTAGTCACTTCAATCCCATTCGTCAGGCGCACGCGGGCCACTTTGCGGAGGGCCGAATTCGGCTTCTTGGGCGTCTGGGTATAGACGCGCGTACACACGCCTCGCCGTTGCGGGCAAGCCTGGAGTGCCGGACTGGCCGTTTTGTAATTAGGCGCCTTTCGGCCTTTTCGAACCAATTGATTGAATGTCGGCATAGTTCCTTTTTCAGCCTCTCATTACGGGCATGACCCGGCGCGCACACGCACGCTTGAGCCCGCTTGTATCCCGCTTTGCGGGACTGGCTGCGCGCACGCAGCCATAATTCCGCCACAGGCGGAAGTTTTGGAATTACCAATCGGTGATTGGATGACGACGGTGGCGCCGAGCCTGAATCAGGAGGTGCTCCGTTTCGTCTTCCTTGATCTGCATACCCTTCCCGGCTGGAAGGTCGCGCAGATCATTTCAGCGAGGCATGCCCTTCTATCGGATGGAAATCCTCGGGCAAATCATTTACAGCTTAGTACTTACAGACAAGCCAGTGTGAACTCGCAGAACTCTATGAATATAACAAGGGCCAGCTCGCGGAGTCAACACCAGACCTCAACGGTAATCGAACATTACTC
>DATMMY010000071.1:0-7744 GCA_035569515.1 Candidatus Solibacter sp.
CAGGACTTTATCGCGGCGGCCTTTGATCGCCTGGCCCAGCACTTCCTCCGAGGAGCCATTGGAATAAATGTCGGCGCTGTCAAACATGGTCAGGCCGTGATCAAGGCAGATATCGATGAGCCGCGCTGCTTCGGCTACATCTGTGCTACCCCAGGCTGCCAAACGGCCTTTGCCGCCGAACGTGCCTGTTCCCAGCGTTAGTACCGGGACATTGAACCCGGAGCGTCCTAATTGCCGATATTCCATGATTAATCTCCCGCGATGTGCTCGTTCAAAGTATTGCACCGCTATTTGATTCAAATCCGATCTCGCACACACGTGCTTTCGGAGATGTTGATTTTACGATAAGAGGCATTCCCGCCAAAAACTGACGATCCCCAAGAAAGCTGGCGAGAATGGCATCATTCTCAAAACTGCCGGTCCCCAATTTGGCAGGACAAAACCTGCCGGAATATCCTTCGTCAATTGGCGGCGCCTGTTCGATGTGCGTCACGAATTCGCCGATGCATGGGGCTGTTCCGCCGCCAACAACATCGGGAGGGTGAGCCCCATCGACGCCCGTTGGATCTGAGATTCACTCGCAGCATGTTTCCCGTTCGTTCCCGGTGATCGCGAGTTGTTCATTGACAAAATGGCTCTGTTATTTGATGGACCGGAACCGCGCGGGTGTGAATGTCCAGTCATGAACTGGAACTCCGGCAGGCGTAAAGAGATGAGCTCCGTTTTCACCGCAGGTCCAGCGAAGATTAGCCGGAGCTTTACTACGGCATCGTGGACGATCTCTGCGCCGGCCTTTGCATGGTCACCGCGAACGGGCAGAAGTGAAGCTGGTGTTCCCCGCTGGGGAAGACCCCACCCGCCAGGTTGGAGTACCCCCAGATTTGGCTTGTAGACATCTTGTGTTCGCGCGGCAGAATGTGGCTTACGCGCCAAGAAGCCATGCGCTCTATGGTTGGTGAGGGCAAGTCTGCCAAGTACCAAGGTGGCACACAGTCTATATCATCGATTGCATTAAAAAAATGTAATTTAATTACGGGAGCTCGTTGCTTTTCGGGAAACCAGAAACCAATTTGGGAGTTGTGCGTTTCGAGGTCCTGGAAGCCCCTAGAAAACAGGCCTCCAAAAGGGTAGTTGTTCCAGAAATGGAACATTAATATTTTCTATTGCGCGGCGAACCGATTTCATCTTAAATTTATTTGACATTTGCTCTACATGCCTTTAGAAATTATTGTTAAATCAGGAACTTTATTATGGCTTTATTGTTGAAGAAGATCAGCAAAGGTAATCTTGCAAAAACAAAAGGCCATAAGTTTTAAGTGATTTAGACCACCTGTCGAACCACATTACTACCGAAATGAAACGGCAGCTTCGATGTAGGTTTTCATTGACCCTAGGCCAACTTTGCGAGAAGTGGTAGAGAAGTAGAAATAACAAAGGAATGATGTTGAGGCATTGCCTCAGTCAGCACCCTCAACTCGTCGAGGAGTTCTTCGGCGGCTCAGGATTCGTGTGTTCGTGGGGAGTTCTTTTCGCGCACGCATGCACAGGAATGTACGATGAACGGCGACTGGAAATCTCGTAACTTTGACACACGAACCATCGTGGATTTACTCCAGGTCCGAGCCGGAGATGACCCGGATCGTGTGGCATACAGGTTCCTGACGGATGGAGAAGTGGAATCCGCCCGTGTGACCTACGCGGGGCAAACTCAATTCGCCAAGGCAATTGCAGCCATGCTGCAGGAAAAGAATGCTTTTGGCGAGCGCGCCCTCCTGCTTTATCCTCCAGCCCTCGATTTCATAAGCGCATTCCTGGGCTGTCTGTATGCCGGAGTGATTGCCGTGCCGGCATATCCTCCCCGGGGCAACCGCAGTTTGCCCAGGCTCATGGCTATTGCCGAAGATGCCAAGCCGAAATTGATTCTCACTACCTCTTCATTGCTGCCCACTATTCAGAATTGGGTGGTGCGGTCTTTTGGCGGTAGAGACGACATAGAGGTAATTGCTACGGACAAGATTCAGCCGGACGCTGGAGAACAATGGCAACGCCCCAACATCACTGACGAAACCGTAGCTTTTCTGCAATACACATCCGGTTCAACCTCTTCTCCCAAAGGGGTGATTGTGAGTCATGCGAACCTGGTGCACAACGAGGAGATGATACGCCGCGCCTTTAGCCAATCGGAATCGTCAATTATTGTGAGCTGGCTTCCGCTTTATCACGACATGGGGTTGATCGGAGGTGTTCTCCAGCCCTTGTATCTGGGAGCGCAGTGCATCCTCATGTCGCCGCTGGCGTTTGTGCAAAAGCCGCTACGCTGGCTTAAAGCCATAAGCTCCTACCGCGCAACTACCAGTGGCGGACCTAATTTCGCCTATGAGCTTTGCATCCGCAAAGTTCGTGAAGAACAGCGCGCGGGGCTAGATCTTTCCACATGGACCGTTGCCTTCAACGGAGCAGAACCCGTCCGTGCCGAAACCTTGGAGCGGTTTGCTCAAACCTTTGCTTCCAGCGGGTTCCGACGACAGGCGTTCTATCCCTGTTATGGCTTGGCCGAAGCGACACTTTTCGTAACCGGCGGTTCAGTGGAAGCGGAACCCAACATCTGTGCACTTCAATCTTCAGAATTGCAACAGGGACGTGCCGTTGAAACAAAAGCCGAATCAGAAGGACAAAAACTGGTGGGTTGCGGCCAGTCGAAGATGGAGCAGCAGGTTGTCATTGTGGATCCGGAAATGCAAGTAATGTGCGCTTCCGGCCAAGTTGGTGAGATCTGGATTTCGGGGCCGAGCATCGCCCAAGGTTATTGGAACAGGCCAGAAGAAACGGCAAGAGACTTCCGGGTTGAATTACTGGAGAAAGACGTCCGGTTTCTGCGTACAGGAGACCTGGGTTTTCTCTTGAATGGCGAGCTTTTTGTAACCGGACGTTTGAAAGACCTCATTATCGTTCGAGGGCGCAATTTTTATCCGCAGGACATCGAGCAAACGGCCGAAAACAGCCATCCATCATTGCTTCCCGGTTGCGGAGCGGCTTTCTTCGTTGAGGCAGAAGGCGAGGAGCGTGTAGTTTTAGTCCAGGAGATCGGGACAGGCGGTGAAGCCATTGAACTGGAGAAAGTGGCGGAGGGAATCCGGAGCGCAGTCGCACAGGAGCATGAACTTTCTGTATACGATGTGGTTCTCATCAGACGGGGGACGATCCGCAAGACTTCCAGCGGAAAAATTCAACGCCATGCGTGTAAGGAACAATACCTAAAAGATGAGCTTCAAGTAGTGGCGCGGAGACGGGCCGAACAAATTGATCCGGCCAATTTATCTGTATCAGATGAAATCCTCGACCCGGCAAAGCTGCTTACGCTTGAGATCGGCGAGCGGCAGCAAGCAATTCAGGAATATGTTACCGGCCTTGTTGCTCAGACGCTCCGAATTTCCCGCAAAACTTTGCAGCCGGAGCAGGCACTCTCATCCCTGGGTCTCGACTCAATGGAAGCGATTGAGTTGAAGCATGCTTTGGAAGTGCGACTGAATGTTTCTGTTTCATTGGCGTTTCTTCTGGAAGCAGCAACTACCAATGACCTCATCAACAAAATCACTGAGGGGCTGGAAAAAAGTCCAGTCATAGAGGCCAGCCTGCTTCGCAGCGGCACAGATGTATCAGAGTTTCCACTTTCCTATGGTCAAAGAGGATTATGGTTTGCCCAGCAGCTAACTGCCGAAAGTTCGGCATACAACCTCGCGATGGCGGCACGTGTCTCAGGGCCTCTTGATACAGGAGCGCTGCAACGCGCACTGCAGGGCCTGCTTGACCGCCATCCTGCGTTGCGAACCAGCTTTTATCAGGGCGAAGACGGCCAGCCCCGGCAGAGAGTCCATCATTCGGTGACGTTTGCAGTGGAAGTAATTGCAGCCGAACACCTGACGGAAGACAGTCTCAAACGGCAGCTCAGTGAAAAAGCGAGCCAGCCATTCGACCTGTTAGAAGCTCCGCTGTTGAAAGTAGCTGTTTTCCAGCGCTCCGCAGGTGAACATGCACTGTTAATGACCATGCACCACATAGCAGGAGACTTCTGGTCATTCACGGTGGCTTTTGACGAGTTAATACGTTTCTATTTTCAGGAAACCGGCAGCGGTCCTGCTCAACTGCCTGACCTGGAGCTTCGGTATAGCGATTACGTCAAGCATCAGAGCGAGCACCTCAACAGTAAAAGAGGAGAGGAGCTTTGGGCTTACTGGCATAGCGTTCTGCATCCGCCGTTACTTAACCTGGACTTGCATACAGACCAGCCGCGTCCTGCGCTCCAGACGTATCGTGGAGGATCGCGCAACAGCGTGATTGATCCACGGCTGGCGCAGTCTCTGCGGGAATTCTCAAGAAGCGCGGGCGTCACCTTGTACACGGTGTTGTTGGGAGCTTTTCAGGCGCTACTCCATCGATATACAGGCCAGGAAGATATCGCGGTTGGCTCTCCTGTGACCGGCAGGGGCAATCCACAATTTGCCAACGTGGTTGGCTTCTTCACAAACCCACTTGTATTGCGAAGCCAAATCCCGGGGCATATCAGCTTCAGGGATTTCCTGGGCGAGGTACGGCGCACAGTTTTGGGCGCGCTGGACCATCAGGATTACCCATTTGCGCTGATCGTTGAGCGGTTACAGCCAGCGCGCGATCCAAGCCGTTCACCGCTTTTCCAGGCCATGTTTATTTTGCAGCAGGCGCAACGCAAGGAATTGAAAGAGCTTTCGGCGCTTGCACTGGGTGATCCTGCCACCACACTCACGGTTGGACCGCTCACTCTGCAGGGCTTTGATTTGCCGGAGAAGGAGACACCATTTGATGTGACATTGATGGTGACTGAAAGCACTTCCGGTCTGCTGGCTTCGCTCCAATACAACCGCGACTTGTTTCATAGTGCAACGGCTGAGCGCATGCTGGGCCACTTCCAAACAATGTTGTCCGGTATTGCCGCTAATCCCGATCAGCCGGTTGAATTGCTGCCATTTCTCAGTCCGGCAGAGCAGGAGCAACTGCGCTGCTGGAACGCTACGCAAGCTGACTATCCCGCAGAGTGCCTGATCTTTGAATTGTTTGAGCGGCAGGTGAAACGGACGCCCAATGCCATTGCAGTGGAAGGTGCGATGTGCGCATTCACCTACCGGGAGCTGCACGACCGGACAAGCAGGCTGGCAAACTACCTTCGGAAATCAGGTGTTGGACCGGAGGTGATCGTTGGGGTCTGCCTGGATCGCTCTGCCGATGTTGCGATCGCATTGCTGGGAATTCTCAAAGCAGGCGGAGCGTATCTGCCCATTGATCCTGCTTTGCCGGAATCCAGGATCGCGTTCATGCTGGAAGATTCGCGGACGCCACTGGTGCTTGGCCAAGGCGCGTTTCGGAAGTATTTTCACAATTACTCCGGCCGCTTCCTGGCGCTCGATACTGATTGGGAGAAGATTTCAGCAGAAAGCCTGGAGTGTTCGCAGCCAAATACCAGCTCTGCGAACCTTGCTTATCTGATCTACACCTCCGGTTCAACCGGCCGGCCTAAAGGTGTGCAGATCCATCACAAAGCGGTCGTCAATTTTCTTACCTCAATGGCCCAGAAGCCGGGGCTGGATGCGTCAGATGTTCTGGTCTCCGTTACGACCATGTCCTTTGATATTTTCGGACTGGAACTTTATCTGCCGCTTACCGTGGGAGCCAGGGTTGTGCTTGCTTCCCGTGAAGTTGCCATGGATGGATGCGCGTTACTGGACTTGCTGAAACGCTCCGGCGCCACCGTGATGCAGGCGACTCCAGCTACATGGCAACTATTGCTCACCACTCCTAAAGCAGAATTTCCACGGATGCGCGCGTTCTGTGGCGGCGACATTCTTTCCGTTGATATCGTTCGCGAATTACTCGCCAGGGGCTGCCCGGTCTGGAACCTCTATGGCCCAACCGAGACAACCATCTGGTCTACAGTACACCAAGCAGGTGCTAATGATGATCCAGCCTCATGGACATTGATTGGCCGTCCTATTGCCCAAACGCAGATTTACATCATGGATTCCAATCTTCAGCCGGTCCCGGTTGGTGTACCGGGTGAACTGATCATTGGAGGCGATGGAGTTGCGCGTGGCTATTGGGAAAGAGCTGCTCTTACAGCAGAAAAATTTGTCCCTGACCCACTCAGCGAGACATCTGGCGCTCGTATGTATCGCACTGGTGATCTGGCTTGCCAGCGTCCGGATGGAACGACTAAATTTCTGGGCCGGCTGGATAATCAAGTCAAGATTCGCGGATTCCGGATTGAACTGCAAGAGATTGAGAGTGCATTGTCCGGATATCCCGGAGTGCAGCAGGCTGTCGTAGCCGCTCAGAACGATGGCAGTAACGATCGACATCTCGTGGCTTATATTGTGCGCGAAGCAGACGCACCGGCGACCGCATTTGCACCGGCGGAGTTGCGGCGCTTTTTATCACAGCGTTTGCCGGAAGCATTTGTGCCCTCTCGATTCGTGCAATTGCAATCCCTTCCTCTCACCCCCAATGGGAAAGTGGACCGCAAGGCGCTTCCTGGTCTCGATTCCGGTGTTTCTGCCACAGTTGGATACAAAGCGCCCTCCTCTGAACTGGAGCGGACTGTGGCTGGCATCTGGAAGCAGGTGTTGAAGGTAGACAAGCTCGGAACGAATGACAACTTCTTCGATCTTGGAGGACATTCTCTGCTGCTTGCCCAGGTGAATCACAAGCTGCGCGACCTGGGGTATCAAGTCTCCATGCTCGATCTCTTCCGGTCACCAACCATTGCCAGCCTGGCCCAGCACCTCAGCTCAGGCACAAGCGAATCCAAATCCGTGCTGACGGGCACGTATGCCGCACAATCCCGAAACAGGGCCCGGGAGAGCGGGAAGAGCCACGACATCGCTATCATCGGCATGGCCGGGCGTTTTCCCAAAGCCGGAAGCGTTAAGGAGTTCTGGAACAAGATCGCTCAAGGAGAAGAATGCATCTCGCGCTTCACCGATGAGGAATTGCAGAAATCGGGAGCCGCGAGGTCTATTCTGGCTGACCCCGCCCACGTGAAAGCGGGTGGAGTGCTGGACGGTGAAGATCTGTTTGATGCGGGATTCTTCGGATTCAATCCGCGCGAAGCGGAACTGATGGATCCGCAGCAACGCCTGTTCCTCGAATGTGCGTGGCATGCCCTGGAGGACGCCGGCTATAGCTCCGATCAATATGAAGGCAGAACCGGGGTTTTCGCCGGTGCGGGACTTAATACTTATCTTTACGAAGCCGCACCGGCCCTGAGCCAATCGTCGTCCCTGCGGTATCAGGCATTCATTGGAAACGACAAGGATTTCCTGGCTACGCGCGTTTCCTACAAGCTCAACCTGAAAGGGCCGAGCGTTGCGGTCCAGACCGCATGTTCAACTTCTTTAGTGGCTGTTCATCTGGCTTGCCAGAGCCTGCTCAGCGGCGAATGCGATATGGCACTGGCAGGAGCTGTAAGCGTCCGTATTCCTCAAAGAGAAGGATACATTTACGAGACTGGCGGCATTCTCTCCCCGGACGGCCACTGCCGCGCCTTCGACAAAAACGCTGAAGGCACGGTATTTGGCAGCGGTATGGGAGTAATTGTTCTGAAGCCGCTGGAAACCGCATTAAGTGACAATGACACAATTTACGCGGTTATAAAAGGCAGCGCTATTAACAATGATGGTGCGCGCAAGATCGGTTATACAGCTCCCAGTGTCGAAGG
>DATMMY010000072.1:0-10531 GCA_035569515.1 Candidatus Solibacter sp.
CCGGAGCAGTTTCGCCGTCTGCTTGGGCCTGTGCTGGAGCAGGTGAAAAAACAGCCGGGCTGGCGTGGGGAAGATCCGGCCTTTGTGTTGGCGTCAGTGCACGTCTATTTCTTTACTTACTTTCTGATGGAAAGGCACATGCAAGGGGAGCAACATCTGGGCCTTTCGAATGAGCATGCGACCGAGAAGTTCGTCGACCTGCTTTTTCGCGGACTATGGAATTCGCCGCCGGAGGGCCCTCCTGCCGGTTCATCCGGCAAAACCAGGGAGTATCTGGCCCGGCAGCAAACTCTGCAGAAGGCCGAACGGGACCGCGTGGACTATATCCGTTTCCTTTCAGGCAGGCTGTGGAGTTCGCCGCCCGACGCTCCGCCCAACCATTCGAAAGGCAAGAGCGGGGAACATCCGGCAAAACGCCCGATCCTTTTTCTCCCCGAAATTCCCCGAGACCGTATTGATGAGAACCAGCTCCGCATTGAGGCGGCGGCCCTGGAGTTGTTTACCCGGCAGGGATTTCATGGCACCAACATTCGCGACATTGCCGAGAAGGCGCTTGTCTCTCAGGGCACAATCTATACCTACTATCCCAGCAAGGAGGCAATTTTTGAGGGCCTGGTGCGCAGCTACCGGCACTCCATGCGGATGTTCCTGGAGCGGGTCTTCAAGGCACTGGAGGATCCCTTTTCCCAGACGGACCTCCGGCTGTTTGCCGCCGCCATGCGTTCCATGGTGTATGACGACATCCAATACTGGCTGCTGATGTACATCGACGTGATTGAATTCAAGAACCAGCATTTCTTGAGGGTATTTCACGACATACCAGAACAGTTTCGCCGCTTGCTGGGGCCGGCCGTCGATAAGGCGAAAAAACAGCCGGGCTGGTGTGGCATGGACCCGGCCCTGGTCATGGCCATGATTTACTTCTACTTCCATACCTATTTCGTGATCGAAAGCGTGATGCACGGCAACCGGCATTTAGGCGTTTCCGACGATGAGGCAATCGAACGCTTCATCGACATCCTCTCCAACGGTCTGTGGAAAGCACCGTCAGGCGACACTGCGGGCCAAATCGGCATCAAAAGAAAAACTCCGAAGCGCTCTCGGAATGCCCACCGGAACGGGGCCAAATAGCTACTCATCTCACGTTCATCCGCGAAATCAGCGGCAAAACCCTGTTTTTTTCTTTGTTTCTCTGGCGTCCGTGGCTGTAAAAAGACCCTCAAAAAAATAACTGATTGACCGTTCAATAAAATGATCGACACGAAATTTTGTGCTACACTTGCTGCCCAGATTATTGGAAAGGGGCTTTTCACCCATGCACCACGTTGTGTGTCAATTGACCAAACCAAAGGTAGGGGGCCTGGTTTTAGGGGTCCTTCTTACTTTAGCGGCGCTCATCAGTGCGCCACGCTTGACTGCACCCCCCGTTGCTGCTTCTTCAACGGGTCCTTCATTTGTGGAGTTTGAAAGCGGACCCGTGCGCCCCATCGCGATGTCACCGGATGGGAACACGTTGTTTACCGTGAACACGCCCAACGGCACCCTGGAGATCTTCACCATTACGCCGGCCGGACCCCTGTTCCAGAGCCGCGTGCCGGTAGGCATGGAACCCGTGGCGGTTGCCGCCCGGAACAACAACGAAGTCTGGGTGGTCAACCATCTTTCCGACAGCGTGAGCGTGGTTACCCTGACTGGAACGCCCCACGTTACGCGCACGCTGCTAGTCGGCGATGAACCGCGCGATATCGTGTTCGCCGGCTCGCCCGCGCGCGCCTTTATCACCACCGCTCATCGCGGCCAGCAGCGCACCGATCCCTCCATTGCCGGTGTGCCTGGCGCCGGCGATCCGCAACTGACGACTCCCGGTGTCGGGCGTGCAGATGTCTGGGTATTTGATCCGGCCAATCTGGCCAATACGGTGGGTGGCACTCCCGTGAAAATTATGACCTTCTTCACCGATACGCCGCGTGCGCTCGCCGTAAGCCCGGACAAAAACACGGTGTACGTGGCAGGTTTCAAGACCGGTAACCAGAGCTCAATCGTTCTTGAGCCGCTGGTGTGTCCCGGCTTCCAGCCGAATCAGCCCTGCTTGAATGCCAATGGCTCTACCTCTCCTGGCGGCAATCCCGGGCCGGCTACCAACGTTGAAGGCAAGCAGGCGCCGGAAGTCGCGCTCATCGTTAAGTTCAACAACAGCACAGGCCATTGGGAAGACGAGTTGCATCGCAACTGGGACAGCGCAATTCGGTTCAACCTGCCCGATCTCGACGTCTTTGCTGTCAACGCGAATACCTTGAATCAGACCGCATCGTTCGCCCATGTCGGCACCACCTTGTTCAACATGGCCACCAACCCCGCCACCGGCAAGTTGTATGTCACCAACAGCGAGGCGATCAACAACGTTCGTTTTGAAGGGCCGGGCGTCTTTGGCGGTCATACCGTGCAGGGCCATCTTGCTGAAATGCGCGTTACGGTTATCAGCGGCTCCAATGTGACCCCGATCCATCTCAACAAGCACATCAATTACAGCATCCTCGCCAACAACCCATTGTTCGATCCCGCCACCAAGACCCACAGCCTGGCAACGCCTCTCGATATGGCGGTGACCAGCAACGGCAAGACGCTCTACGTGGCCGCCTTTGGGTCGAGCAAGATCGGAGTGTTCGATACGGCAGCCCTCGAAAACAACACCTTTGATCCTACCGTCGCCAGTGCGAACTACATCCCCGTCAGCGGCGGCGGACCCAGCGGCATTGTATTGGACGAAGCCCGAGGCCGGCTGTATGTGACCACTCGTTTCGACAATGCAGTGAAAGTGATTGACCTGGCCACGAAGTTGGAACTCGCAACGCTGACCCTGCCCAATCCGGAACCACCCTCGGTGGTTCAGGGCCGCCCGATGCTGTATGACGCTACCCGGTCGGCGAACGGCGAAGCAGCCTGCGCGAGCTGCCATATCTTCGGTGACAATGACGAAATTGCCTGGGACCTGGGCAATCCTGATGATGCCGTCAAGAAGAACCCAATTCCCATCAATTTCGGCGACAACACGTCAATTACTCTCGGCAAAGTGCTGTTCAACTTCCGTGGCCCCATCAGCGGCACCGGAAACGTAGATGACTTCCACCCCATGAAGGGACCCATGACCACGCAGACCTTGCGCGGGATGGTGAACTCCGGGGCCATGCACTGGCGCGGTGATCGTGCCAATGGCGCCTTCGGCATCGACCCGTTCGATTCCAACCTGTCGTTCAACAACTTCATCGTAGCGTTTCCAGGACTGCTGGGAGCTGCCAGCCAGCCTTCAACTGCTGACATGCAGAGCTTTACCAACTTCCAGTTGCAGGTAATTGAGCCGCCTAGCCCGGTGCGCCACCTCGATAACTCGCTGACCGCCTCCCAGCAACGCGGCCGCGACTTCTACCTGGGTTCGCGTCCGGCGGATGGCATCAACGTAGGCCCCCTGAACGGCGTGATCCTGGGCGTCAATGCATTCAACTGCAATGGCTGCCATGAGTTGGATCCCGCAGAAGGCGAATTCGGCACCAGCAAGCACGCCAGCTTTGAGGGCGTCATCCCGCAGATCTTCAAGATTCCCCATCTCCGGAATATGTACACCAAGGTGGGAATGTTTGGCGATCCAAAGATTGACACGTTTGACGCGCCCGATAGCGGCTTCACCGGTGATCAAATCCGCGGCTTCGGCTTCACCAACGACGGCTCCATTGACACCATGTTCCGCTTCTTCACCGCAGCGGTCTTTCGCGACACCGTTACCACTGGCTTCCCGACATTGGGTGGCAATCAGACCCGGCGTGACGTTGAGCAGTTCATGCTTGCGTTCGATACCGATCTGGCCCCTGCGGTAGGCCAACAGGTAACTCTAACCAGCGCGAACTCGAGCGCCGTTGGCTCGCGCATTACCCTGCTGGAACAACGGGCTGGCGCGTCATTTGTCTCCAAGTCCCTGGGTGGCTCAACCACCGAGTGCGATCTGGTGGCCAAATTCGCCCAAGGCGGCTCACTCAAGAGCTTCCTTTTCAACCCCGTTGCAGGCAACTTTGTTGGGAGCGACGGAACAACCACTCTGTCAGACAGCGCGCTGCGTGGCCTGGCTGCAACCCCCGGCCAGGAAGTTACGTTCACCTGCGTGCCTCCAGGGTCAGGCTCGCGCGTCGCTTTTGGTCAGTAGCGGCGAGTTGAGTTTGTAACTAAGGAGAAGTGACACTATAGCCCCACGTGCTGGTAGCACGTGGGGCCTTTTTCTGCGTGAGCGCCCGACCGATTTCCCGGGCCGTTTTGTGTCACGGCGTAGCCTGTCCGCGAGTTGCACTTAGAGCGGTTTCAGAGATAGTGTAGCCTGGCGTTTGCAAGACTTGTACAGTGGCCAGACGGACCAGCAGTACAAAATTACGAAATTTCGCAATTGCACGATTACCAAATTCTCAACGCTCACCGGCCTGCCATCGCACGGGCGCCGGTGCCCAGCTTGATGTTGTGGCGCAGAAGTTGCGGTCCAGCGCCTAACGATATCTGGGCATATTGCTGTTCGTTGACACGAATGGTGAAGGTCCCGGATGGCACGTTGCGAAACGAGTAGCGGCCATCGCGGTCAGTGGTTGTTTTCCGCTTCAATTCGGCCATCTCTACTGTTGCGCCCGCCAGGGGGAGATATTCTCCTTTTGCCGTATCGTAAGCCAGGACCAAACCATTCAAGGCCCTGATGGCAGGCAGATTGAACGAAACCTTCTTAAACTCACCCTCGCCTACCGAGATACTGATGGGTGCGAGATCTTCCAGCGCGTAGCCGTCAGGAACCGTTTCGGCGTTCACGCGGAACACGTAGGCGCCGGTTTGCGGCACCGGGACAAAGATCTTTCCGGCCTGGTCGGTCGTGAGGTTAAGCTCGCCTTGCGGTCCCTTCACCAGGATCCCAATGTCAGGTAAACCGATACCGGCATCGTTCAGCACATACCCAACCACCTGGGCTGAAGGGTAGATAATGCCGAAGTCCACAATTGAATCCGGCACCGCGCTGAGCTTTGAAGGCGTGGAGTAATAGAAAGGGCGCTCAGACTTGAATGAGATCTGGATATTATGGGCCCCCTGCCGCACTTTGGAGAAATGATAGTTTCCCTGGCTGTCAGAGGTCGTCTTGCGGTCGCCATCCAGGGTGATCTCCGCGCCTCGCACCAGCTTCGTCCCTGAGCTGTCCTGGAGCCGTACTGTTCCCGAGATGGTTCCATCGTGCTGATGAAAGTTCGTGAATGGCCTGTCCCCAAATTGGTGGCGCAAACCGACTTCCCAGATTGGAGTCACCTGGCGGGCAGGCGCAATGGTTTCGAACATGGTGAACGAGGTAATCAGCTCCGTGGAGCTGGTAAGACCGCGCCGGTAGCGGACAGTCTGCAAAACCGTTGTGTTCTTCTGAGTGAGGAACCGGTTCTGGTTGTAGTTGGAATCCAGCTCCAGTATCTGGCGTCCCGAGCGCCAACTCATGTTCAATCCACCGTGCAAGTTGCGTGGAACCAGTTGCAGGGTCGCATTGGGAGCGATGCCCAGGTTGTTCAGGAAGGCCCGGTCCTTGAGAAGCGTTGCAAGCTGGTCCACGTTCGTTGCTGTGCCGAGCCCCAGACGCGCCAGTTCCGCATTCAAATCGGGAAATGAGGAGAACACGGAGTCGATTCCCAGGGCCTGTGTGTCCAGCCCTGCATTGGCGCTCATCTGGAAGTGTCCGGCGCTCCATCGGAAGGAACCACGGTAGGCTTGTCCGGGCGAGAATGCTTTACTGGTCCGCGAGTACTCATACTGTGCGCCCACGCCGAAGCGAGGACGGTCATAAGAAACGCTTACAGGGAGAGCGAACCGGCGGACATCGGGAAAGAGAGCGTGCTGGTCGGAGAAACTGGAGACCGAGATACCCGAGGAAAGCGAGATTTCCTTAGAAGCTTTATACCGGAGGTTTCCTGTCCCGGTTTCGATGGTCTGGGCGCCGGAACGGGTAAAGATGTGGGTGGCAGAGCCGGAGAGATCAGAGATAAGGTGGCTGCTCCAAAGGTGGTTCCAACGTCCTTCGCTCTGCAGGCCGTTTAAGTTATCGATGTCTGATGCTGCATAGTACCGGGGCCGGTACCGAGCAGACATGTGCAACTGGTCGGCGTCGGTAGCGTGCTCAAAGCTCGCTGCTGCTTCAATTCCCCTGCTCAAGCCTACTTCCGCTGCCAGGGAAGTCCCCTGCAATGTGTGTTTTCTAAAGAACAAGGTTCCTACACCCTGGGCGGCCTGGGGGTCGAGCGCGAAGCGATCGCGCTGGATATAGTAACCACTCACGCCCACCTGAGAATCTGCGCTGAGCGGGTGTACGAATGTTCCCCCGGAGATCAACTGCTTGTGCGCAGGGAGGAATAAAGATTGAAACCCGGCGACTGATGTGTAGCCGGCGTGAAAGCTGAACCCTCCGGTACTGAAATGGATCCCGCGAAGCATGGTCGAGCTGACGGAAATTGGAGAGCTATCGACGTTCTCATCTACGAGTGTCAGTCTCCAGCGATCGTCCGTGAACCTGAGATAACTGAATGGAAACCGGGTTGAGGAAACTCCCGGTAAACTCCCCGATGGCACAACTGCATTTGAGAAGTGCAGCTGCATTCGACCCGTATGGTAGTCGAACACACTGCTGATCTGTAACGGATTGGACGACACTCTGCCTTCGTAATAGCCTTTGGACTCCCTGCCGGAGTTCAGACCGTTCCATGAGCCTTCCGGCAAGTTGGGCGGCGACTGATTCACTGCTACTTGTATGCTGCTGGTGCTGAAATCGCTGTGGACCAGCACTACCACTGCCTGACCCGGAGCTCGGCCCCAAATGCTCACACGGTTGTCGATGATCTGTGCCTCGGCAATAAGCGGATCGAGGGAATATGCTGCGCTCACCTGGCTTACAGCCAGAATGACCTGAGTCAATTCGCGTAGTCTTACTATTTCTCCGGTTGGAGTTATAACGGAAGAGTGCATGTTTTCCGGAGCAACCCTCTGCTCTCCGCTGCTCAAGCTCGATTCCAGGCTTGATTTTTCAGCGACAGGCTGGGAGGATGAATCTGCCGCCGCTGCATTCCCGCTGGGTGTGTTTATTGGAATAGCTGGTTCTGTGCGGTTGTCGGCCGATGGTTTCTTTTCCACGGTTGCGCCGGCGTGCAGCTCCGACAGCGCCGGCTCTTTGGTGCTCCTGCCTGTGAACTCTTCCTTGTCGATTATCTGGCGCCCCGCTGCAATACATCTCACCGCGATGACTTCTTTGCCATGACCTTGAAACAGGAGAATGATCTCGGTGTCTCCCTGAGCAATGCCTTCTATCGTGACCGTATCATCTACAACGGATGCGCGGGCGACAGACGGATCTTTTGAAAACCCTGCGAACACAGTGGGCAAAGAGAGTGTCTGCTTTTGACCGGCCGTAATCGTCAGTGACCTTGACTCCGAAAGCAGCGGCGATGCCGAACTGAGTAGCATCAGGCCCAGACCGAATTGGGCGAATACCTTCACGGAATTTGGAACTCGATGCTGCTGGTTTGAACTCCACCTTCATGTTGAATCGAGATCATGGCGCGGTACTTTCCAGCCCGGAGGCTATGCGGATATTCCACTTCGCAGTTAAACCTTTCCCCCGGCAACAGCCGATGCGGCTGGATCGCCACGCGCCCAATCAGCTCTCCGGAGCTTTTCAAGATGGCCAGCGTACCTTTGGGGACCGCCGGTTCCTTTCCGTCGTTTTCCAGTTGCTGGGACACCAGGAGATTGGAGTTGTCGGTTTGCGGGCTCACGATCGGCGCCCCGGCGCGTATGTCTATCTTTGTCGAGAGGTTGTAGGTGATCAGCATTCCCAGCGAGCCGGTGACCATGAGCGTTCCCTTGCCCGGAAGCTCATTTTGGCCGTGAAAGATTGCTACGACTGCCCGGACCTTGGGTTCGGCGGGAATTGTCAGCGTGACCTTGACCTGACCGGCTTCGCCAGGATTTAGCGCAATGGCCGGCGGATCAAAAACGGCCGAACGCGCGATTCCGCCCTCGGTCTCTCCGGAAGGAACAAACACCCGCTTGCCATCGCGAGTGACCACGTCAAGCGCCTCCAGCACAAATCTGAACCTGGTGCCAGTGAGGTTGGTCATGGTCATGACCTGTGTGTTGCTGAGTCCGGGCTGGGTCTTCACCTCGATTGCGCCAGGGGAGAGGGCCAGCGTACCGGTTGTCGGTTGTGCCTGTTCCGGCTTTTTAGGCGCGTCCGCCGCGCTCGAAAAGATGCTGGCCAGAAGCAGCGTGGAGATGCATAACACTTTTCTTTGCATAATCGTTCCTCAGTTGGCAGTGACGGTAAAGTTGATGGTGTTGCTGATGGCTCCGGCTGAGGCGGAGAAAGGCACGGTTAGGCTGAAACTATTGGCAGTAGTGCCATAGGCTCCCGCGCTGGTTATGGTTGCGGCCGTGGTTGAAAGGGTTACGGCGTTGAATTTCCAGGTGTTCGTAAGGTCCGATGTCTGCAAGCTGGCAGTTAACGTGTAGCTTGGGCTAAGCAGGTCGAGGGCGCCCTTCTGCACTGTAATGTCAATGGATGTGCTGAGGGTCCAACTATTTGCGCCAACGCTCTTGGTGACTCCCGAGGGAACCGTTCCTCCAAAAGCCTGGATCGTACCGAAGCTCATCGCGGCCGCTGATGTGCCGCTTCCCGACAGCGCGATGCCACTTGGATCTGAGACAAAAGTCAGACTTATGCTCAATTGCGCCGAACTGCGGCCGCTCAACAACAACAGAGCTACTAAAACCAGCCAAAACCCGCGCATTTCCCCTCCTTCCCCAGAGGTTCGCCCAAATGGACGAACCTTGCGTTAACGTCGCCTAGCCGCTAGTTTGCGGTGGCGGTGAAGTTCAGGGTGTTGCTGATGGCGCCAGCGGCTGCCGAAAATGGAATCGTGAGCTTAAAGGTGTAAGCCGTGCTTCCATAAGCGCCGGTCGAGGTTAGCGTGGCGGCCGTGGTGCTCAGGTTGGTAGCTCCGAGCGCCCAGGTATTCGTGGCGTCTGAGCTTGCCAGCGCCGCGGTCAGCGTGTAGTTGGCGCTGGTCTGGTTGGCAACCTGGACAACTACGTCGAGCGGCGTGGCCAAGGACCAGTTGGTAGTTCCATTCACCGTCTTGGTTACGTTTGCCGGGACTGAACCACCATAAGCCTGCACTGAGCCAAAAGCCATGGTAGCGGCGGAAGTACCGCTGCTGCCCAGGGTAATGCCGGATGCATCGGTGGTGAAGGTTAAGCTGACTGAAGCCACTGTGGTGGCGGTAACAGCAACGGTTCCTGTTGCGGATGTTGCACTGGCGGATTGCGCGCTAAACCCGAACGCCATAGCCAGCAGTGCCAACGCTGAGAGTCTTTGTCTGATGTTCATTGTTTTTTCTCCCTAATCAAGTGTTCAAGAGGTCGTGCTTCAACAATGTCATCGGTACTACGCAGGCAGGACTTTACAAATCTTCAGCAAATAGTCGAAGTGGGAAATTACCGGGGTCATTAGTAATTGTTAATTTGGTTTGCCCGCCGGAACCGAGAAGTTAGTATGTGTTCTATAGCGGTTCCCGGTTCTGGAGCGGAGTGGCTTCAAACAAACGGGGTACACCAACTCTGAATCCGCTTTAGTCCACTCCCGCCAAACATTTAGGGGTAAATTCTCTTGGCTGCCGCCTTAGTAGTATCTATATAATCAAATTGAGCCGTTTTGCCGGCGTGAGCGTAGCGGGAGCCGGCAGGCGAAACCCTGAGCGGCAGCGAAGGGTCTCTCGACAATCTGTGTCATCCGCGAGGACGTTAAAATTCGTGGTCCATTTCCCCGGTTAGCCTTCGTATGTCCAGCTAGGTCGAACGGTGCCTCCAAGCCAGCAAAATTGCAGCTTGTCTCAAGGTCTCAGCAGGGTAATTAACGCAAGAGTTGTCGAATCAGTTAAACGGGCTGAATGCTGGATGCTGACGGCTGAATGCTGCTTCACTGTGCTTCCGAGCCAATAAAAATGCGGTCTGTCTCAAGGTCTCAGTTCGAAGTAGGTAACGAATTTCAAGTCCTGCATTTGGGGGTAAATTCTTTGGAAATCGCGAATTTGCGGTCGGTCGAATCCACAAGTCGGGTGCGCGCATTTCTTCCCGTTTTTTTTTGCGAAGGGGTGGGCAAAACGAGTGTTCAATTCAAGGTCTTACATGCTGGGCTCAAGGTCTTACAAACGGCCTTCAAGGTCTTACAAACCGCGCTCAAGGTCGTACAAATGGTCTTCAAGGTCTTACAAAAAGCTCTTACAAATCCGCCTTGAGGTGTTACAAAAAAGCAGTTCGTCCCCCATAACCCCAGTGTTTTCAACGTATCTGTTCAAAGGTGTCGGGCTAGGGCGCAATTTTTTGGAGTTTCTCCCAGAAACGAGGAAATGTAGCGGCGTAGCGGCTATTTTTCGGAAGCTCGCGCATTTTTTGGAGTGTCGTCCCGCGGCATATCGGCTTAATCCAG
>DATMMY010000073.1:0-18839 GCA_035569515.1 Candidatus Solibacter sp.
GATTTCTCCGAGATCGTGACAGAACGGAAGTGACGTAAGCTCCTCAGATCACCCGATGAATAGCCTGCACTGAGGTGCGCCGAAGTGATCTCCCGATCCCTCATGTCCCACTAGTCCACTGTGACCTAGCTCACAGCCACACCAACTCTCCCCTCCTATACTTGCAGCATCCAAGAATCGGACCCCACGGAGGAGAAGCGATGAGCCTAGCGCCCCTTTCTGACTGGATTTTTAATCGAACGCCGTTAGCACAACCGTTGAAGCAATACGTTTTTTTCTTCGGCGCGGGCCAGGCCGAAGGTCACGGCAAGATGAAAGATCAGTTAGGCGGCAAGGGTGCAGGCTTGGCCGAGATGACCAATGCCGGCCTGCCTGTTCCACCCGGATTCACCATTCAGACCGACGCCTGCCGGGAGTTCATGAAGAGCGGCAAGGTCTCAGAAGAAGTTGACCTCCAGATGCTCGACGCCCTGGCTCGCCTGGAAAAATTGCAGGGACAAAAACTGGGCGCCGGCGACAATCCATTGCTGGTCAGCGTGCGCTCGGGCGCAAAGTTCTCCATGCCCGGCATGATGGATACCATTCTTAACCTGGGGCTGAATGATGAAAGTGTCAATGCGCTGGCCGCCAGGTCACAGAACGAGCGCTTCGCTTACGATTCCTACCGGCGGCTGATCCAGATGTTTGGCAACGTAGTGCTGGGGATTCCCAAGCGCGCCTTTGATGAAGTGTTTGACGTGCTGAAAAAGGAGCATGGGGTCGACCAGGACACGGCGCTTACGGCCGATGCTCTCCAGGAAGTCATCTCCCAATACAAGAAAGTAGTTCGAGACCAGGCCGGACATGAATTCCCCCAGCAACCGTTGGAGCAATTGCGGCTGGCCCGCGACGCAGTTTTCCGCTCCTGGCAAAACGAACGGGCCAAGGTGTACCGCCGCATCAATCACATCCCCGACGATCTGGGCACGGCCGTCAACGTCCAGAGCATGGTCTTCGGCAATCTTGGTGAAACCAGCGGCAGCGGTGTTGGATTTACCCGCAACCCCGCGACCGGAGCCAAAGAGTTCTATGGCGAGGTGCTGATGAACGCGCAAGGCGAAGACGTGGTCGCGGGCATCCGTACTCCGATGCAGATCAGCGAGTTGGAAAGAGCGTTGCCCGAATGCTACCGGCAACTGCGCGAGATTGCAGCGCGGCTGGAGAAGCATTATCGCGACATGCAGGACTTCGAGTTCACCATTCAGGAAGGCCGCCTGTACATGCTCCAGACCCGCAATGGCAAGCGCACCGGACGGGCCGCGGTTCGCGTAGCCATCGATATGGTCAACGAGGGTCTCATTACTCGCCAGGAGGCCATTTTTCGGGTTGATCCCAACCAGCTTTATGACTTCCTGGTGCCCAAGCTGGACGAAAGCGGAGGCTCGGTGCGGGTGATTGCCAAGGGACTTCCCGCATCCCCTGGAGCCGCCGTTGGCCAAATTGTCTTCACCGCTGAAGACGCGGTAGCCAAGTCTGCGAATGGCAACGGAAAAACGAAAAACCCTGTGATCATGGTGCGCTCCGAAACCACTCCCGAGGATATTCACGGAATGGAGGTGGCTGCAGGAATCCTCACCTCGCGTGGCGGCATGACCAGTCACGCAGCCGTGGTAACTCGCGGCATGGGCAAGTGCTGCATTGTGGGCGCAGGCGAGATCGACGTGGACGAACGAAAGAAGGAGATGCGCGTGCGATCGCTCACGCCCGGGTCCCTCACACTCGGGTCGCTCACACTTGGGTCGCTCACACTTAAAGAAGGCGACTGGATCTCCCTTGACGGAACCACAGGGCGAGTCATTCAAGGCCGCCTGAACACCGTTCCTGCCACTCCCGATGATCCCGACTTGCAAATGCTGCTCTCCTGGGCCGAGCCTTCTCGCAACCTGCGCGTCCGGGCCAATGCCGATATTCCGCGAGATGCCGTTCAGGCCCGCGCCTTTGGCGCCGAAGGCATCGGTCTTTGCCGTACCGAACATATGTTTTTTGCCGAGGACCGTATTCCCCACATGCAGGCCATGATTCTGGCCGGCACGGAAGAAGATCGTCGAGTGGCCTTGGCCAGTTTGTTGCCCATGCAGCGCGAGGACTTCGAAGGCATCTTTCGAGCTATGGATGGTCTGCCGGTCACCATCCGCCTGCTGGACCCTCCTTTGCATGAGTTTCTCCCCAGGCGTGAAGATCTGATGCTGGAAGTTGCGAAGCTGGAGATGAGCGACCCGCAGTCGCCGCGTCTCCCCGAGGCGCGCCGGTTATTGCGCCGGGTGGAAGAGCTGCATGAAAGCAATCCCATGCTGGGGCATCGGGGCTGCCGATTGGGCATCACCTATCCCGAAATCTCAGAGATGCAGGTACGCGCCATCATTGAAGCTGCGGTCCATGCGGCCCACGATGGTGTAAAAGTATTCCCGGAAATCATGATTCCCCTGATCGGTACCGTTCAAGAGATGGTCCACCAGAAGGCCATTGTGCGACGCGTGGCTGAGCAGGTATTTGAAGAGCAGGGAACAGCGATAGGGTACCTGGTAGGAACCATGATTGAGTTGCCCCGCTCCTGTGTTGTGGCCGATCAGATTGCCGTAGAAGCCGAATTCTTCAGCTTTGGCACCAATGACCTTACCCAGACCACTTACGGCTTCTCACGCGACGATATCAACAAGTTCCTGCCTGTCTACATGGAGCGCGGCATTCTCAAGAACGATCCCTTTGCCACTCTGGACCGGGAGGGTGTCGGCGAATTGCTGCGAATCGCCGTTGAGAAAGGGCGCTCCGCAAGTCCGATGTTGAAAATCGGCATCTGCGGCGAGCACGGCGGTGATCCGGCTTCAATAGAGTTTTGCAACAAGCTGGGCCTCAACTACGTTTCCTGCTCACCCTATCGAGTGCTAACAGCACGCCTGGCCGCAGCCCAGGCCGCCGCTGCGGAGGAGCTCAAGGATGACTCTGGGGGGACAAGATAAGATCCAAAACCTAAACCCCAAAACCTTTGAAACACAGAGGAACAGAGGGAGCAGAGGAAGACAAACATCTAGTCATTCGGACTCTTATAATCTCTAGCTCGCTCCCGCTGCCGAAGCTGGACGGTATCGGTTATTAAGAATCCTGGTGATTCCGTCCCGCATATGGACGACGTTGAAATTTAAGAGCAGTCCTAACGGTTTGTTGGCAAGGCGAAGATAAGTCAGTAACTGGGCTTTGGATATTGGCAGAATCTTCTCCACACACTTGAGTTCGACAATAACCTTATCTTCCACCAGCAGGTCCATTCTGTATCCAGATTCCAAATGCATTCCTTCATACAACACAGGAACACTAACCTGAGACTGGACACGAAGTCCTGCTTTTTGAAGCTCATGACGTAAGCAGGTTGCGTAGACGCTTTCCAAGAGCCCTGGCCCAAGTTCCGAGTGAACTTTCATGGCCGCAGCAATGATTTGCGATGTGATTTCGTTCAGTTCCATTCCTCTGCTTCCTCTTATTACTAATCATGAAACCTTGTTTCCCACGAAGATTTTCTTTGCTTTCCTTCGTGTTCCCTTTGTGGCCGGAGCCCGCACTGAGCCTAAGCGAATGTGTGGTTAATGGTTTTGGGCTCCTCTTTCTTTTCCTCCGCTTCCTCTGTTCCTCTGTGTTTCAAAGGTTTGGTTTTGCCTTTACTTCACTGCACTCTCTGGAGACGCTCAATCAACTTCTGCGCCAGGTTGTCTTCTGATTCTGACCACAGAATGCGCCCGCTGATCCCGCAATTTGTTTCCACGGCTGTCGTAAACGCAACCAGCTTCTGCACGTTGGATTTGATTCTTTGTTCCACTGCTTCAGTGAATTCCACCTCTTCATAGAGGAAAGCGGAGTCGAGGCCGAAATCCACCTGGATGTGTCCATTCTCCTGGTATGTAGCGTCTTCGAACTTGACTCCAAACGCGGTGAACTTCACTGTCTGAGGACGCGCCTCCCATGTCGTATCCAGGTCTCCCTCCTGCAGGGGCACCCACAAGTCCCATAAGACTTCCAACTCATAAGCGTTGTCTTCATGCAGAAACTCTTCGGCCAGGGTGAGCGCCTGTTCGGGTTCCGCCCTGGAATCGAATGTCTGCTCGAAGAGAAGAGGCTCATTCCAGGAGATGCTATGTACACCCAGATAGCCGATTCCGGGCCGTTGGGCCGAAAAAGGAAACAGCCGCAGCACCGACAGAAGTCGAGGCAGCATCTCATGCTCGTGAAAGCTGGGAAACCAGATGTTCAGATAAAGACGATCAGCCATAACAAAATATTTTATCTGTTTGATACGAACGCGAGGAAATTGAGGCGAAGGAAACAGGAGCTCTCAACAATTTTCATTACATCGCGAGGCTCTGATCGTCGTTTCAATTATGGCAAGTATGGCAATTATGTAATTTTGGCAATTCGCGATTGCCTCTTCCACTTTTCACTGGTTTCATTTTTAATCCCTGCATGCGAAATTTCAGAGTTCTGATGCTCCTTGTGATTTCAAGCAGTGCCTTTGTCTTTGCTCAAAGCGCTGCGGACAGACTGATCCAGGAGGCCCAGCAGGCCCCTACCTTGGAAAAGAACCTGCGGGTGCTGACCGATGAAATCGGCGGCCGGGTTCCGGGAACTCCTGCCATGGAGCGCGCAGTGCAATGGGGCGTGAATGCTTTCAAAGCCGCTGGCGCCGATAGAGTACACACGGAAGCCGTCAAGATAAGTTCTTCCTGGATGGAAGGGAACACGCAGGTAGAGGTCGTGAGCCCCGCGAAATTCCGGGTGCGCGCTACCTCGCTGACCTGGACCGCACCCTCCAACTCGCCACCTCAGGGAGCACGGGTAGTCGATGTAGGATTCGGGACGGCCGAAGATTTCAAGAAGGCTGGTAACCTCAAAGGCGCAGTTGCCCTGGTGCACTCCAATGTCATGAAGGTCTGGGAAGACCTCTTTGAAGAATATTTCCGGCAAGGACCGCTACTCCAGGCAGCCAGGCAATCTGGCGTGGTGGCGGTGGCGTTCATCTCCAGCCGTCCTAACGATCTCCTGTACCGGCATATTGGCAACTTCGAAGAAGGCATTAATCGTTATCCTCAGTTTCTTGTAGCACGAGAAGATGGCGAACGAATTGCGCGGCTGCTGGCGGAAGGCAAAAAAGTGATGATGCACTATTCCATTCCCAATCGTGTGGGCGGCCCCATTGTCTCGCACAACGTGGTGGCAGAGATTCGCGGACGGGAAAAGCCTGACGAGTACGTTCTGCTGGGCGCGCATCTTGATTCCTGGGAGCTGGGAACCGGCGCCCTGGATAATGGCTGCAACGCAGCCCTGGTGATTGAAGCTCTGCGAGCGATCAAGGCCTCCGGCCTCCAACCTCGCCGGACCATACGATTTGCGCTCTTTACCGGGGAGGAAGAGGGAACCCTGGGCTCGTGGTCGTATGTCCTTCGTCATCGTTCGGAATTGGACAATGTGGTTGCCATGCTGACGTGGGATTCAGGCACGGGACGTACTACCGGTTTCTCCCTGGGAGGAAGAAAGGACGTGGTTGATCCAGTCACGCGCCTGCTTGGTCCGCTCAAGCAGTTTGACGCTGCTAACGTGACCACGGACGCATCCGTGGGGACCGATAACCTGGACTTCATGCTGGAAGGCGTGCCCACCTTGGTTGCGAATCAAGACGAGGCCAACTATCTCATCAACTACCACGCATCTTCCGACACCTACGACAAAGTTGATATTCCTCAGCTCAAAAAGCATGTAGCCGAAGCCGCCTACCTGACCTTTGCCATTGCCGACAATGCCGATCGCCTGGGTCCGCGCCAAAGCCGGGCTGAGATTGAGGCGCTGATTCGCGAGACTCATCTTGACGATCAACTCAAGGGATTCGATCTGTGGACCGCCTGGGAAAGTGGAAAGCATGGCCGCACGAAACAGTAGACCTGGCTGGTGCCAGTAACCAATGCCAATTAGCTTCTGGATCATCTTTAACGTTGTCATTCTTGTCCTGGTCTTTATTGATCTGGCCGCCGGGAACGGGAAGGGCAGCGTTCTTTCTTTCAAGCGGGCACTCGTGAACAGCGCAATTTGGATTGCTCTGGCCCTGATCTTCGCCGCTGTCGTTCACCAATGGATGGGCGCCGGCAAGTCGTTGGAATTCCTGACCGGGTATCTGGTTGAAGAAGCCCTCAGTGTAGATAACCTGTTTGTTTTCATCCTTTTGTTCGCATATTTTAAGGTGCCACCTGAGCTGGAAAGGGTCGTCCTTATATGGGGAATTCTGGGCGCCCTGGTCATGCGCGCCGCGTTTATCCTAATAGGCGTGGCGGTGGTCAACCGCTTTCACTGGCTGCTCTATCCTTTGGGTGTCTTCCTGATCTACACCGGATTTCAGTTGATGGTGAAAGGAGACGAGCAGGGGGTGGATCCTTCGCGCAACGTGGTAGTCCGGTTCACACGCAAGTTTCTGCCGGTAACCGATACCTACCATGGCGCCAGATTCTTTACCATCCAGAACGGAAGACGCTTTGCAACGCCTCTATTCATCGTGCTGATGGTGGTAGAGACAACTGATATTCTGTTTGCTACTGACTCAATCCCGGCGATCCTGGCCATTACCCGGGACCCATTTATTGTCTACACATCCAATGTATTTGCCATTCTTGGGCTCCGGTCGTTGTTTTTTGTGCTGGCCTCCATGATGAAGCTCTTTCACCGCCTGAATTATGGCTTGGCAATCGTGCTGATGTTCATCGGAGCCAAGATGCTGGTAGCCATCAGGTACGAACTGCCAACCTGGATTGTGCTGATCGTGATCGCACTCGTGCTGGCGGCATCAGTGGCCGCCTCAATCATATTCCCGAAAAAGGAAGCCTTGGGCACAGAAGAATGATCGGGTCGATTTGTGCCAGAGCACAGCTTGTCCTGGAGGTGAGCTTGCGAGCCGAAGGGCCTGTCCTGAGGCGCAGAAAAACTTGAAAGATACGGCACAAGCCCCTGGGACGACACACGACTCCTACGCGATATTCAAACACTCACGTGCTGGAGGCATCTTGGGGATTCTTCGGGACAAAGAAGGTCCCTTCAGAATGACAAGGGGTGGAGAGCGTGGCGCGTGGAAACAGTCGTTCCACTACGCCTTCTAAATTCCTACTCTAAAAAGTAAAACGCTATAAAGCGGTTTGAACGAAGCCGCTTTGCGGCGGACGCTGTCGCGTGCCCGGCGCAAGCGACATCGGAGATTTGAGACTAGGAGTCTTGCAGAACGGTCTGTCTCGCGTTACGATGAGTTGATCGTGAATCTGGGCTTGATGGTTAGATCGATGAACTTCAATTTGAAGGTCTCCCCGCAAGTACTCTCTTTTTCAACAACTTCCAAGCCGAAATCGATTGAAATCCCATAGCGCCCGCCGCGAACAAAGCGCCTTCCCTTCAAACGGCTGTATCGAAAGCGAACTCCTGACTGTCGCGCCGGTTCGCTTCCGATACAGCTCTAACGTGATCCAGGAACTTAGTGGCGTCGGTTCTCTGATTGTTAATCAGAGGGCAACCACTTATCTGCCCTTAGATCAGGCGGGCAACTACGGATAGACCACTGATGCTGTGTCGCCGATATTCCGCGTCATGAATTCGATCATGTTCAACATTGCCTCTGGTGTTTCCAGGCTATGCAATGAGCCGTCAACCTTTGCCAGGGTTGGGTCATACCCGTTGTATAGCATCAGGATTGGCAGTTTTGGATTTAGCTCTTTGATCTTGGTCACGAGTGAGATCCTGCTCGTCTCTGGAACTGAATGACACATTAGAACCAGACTGAGGTTGTTAGGCGACTCAACGAAGCCTATTGCGTCTTTGTCATTCAGCGCAGCGGAAACCGAATAGCCCGCGTGCTCCAAAATGATCGTTCTTGTGCTTTGCAGCGGTTGATCCCGACTGATGGTCAGAATGGACTTGGATGCGGTCATATTGCACCTGCTCTTTGGAGTCCAGAATGTCACTGGCAAGGAATATCCAAAACAATACTCCCGCAGCAACCCACAAAGCTGTACAAAATTGAACACCAGCTGATTTAAGCTGTTTGTCGCATGCGACGTCGTCATTGCTGAGGATTTATCGAACTTCAGGCACGATCAAAATATTGCTGATTTTCGGGTTGCCAACCTCTATACAGATTCGCGTCAATTCCATTGCTGCGGGAATACCCGCACTTCGTGACCAGTCGCTCATGGACTATGCTCTTCAAAAGTCTTTTCCGTTTCCAAGATCAATGTCTATATTTGCAGATCGAGGGAAGCGTCTTGCGCAGGACATCTATGATGGAATGAGCGGGAAAGGACCCGACGTTTTTCAAGGGCAATATAGAAGTTGAGAGACGATCCGCGTCCCATTCCACGTTGGGTGCGATACGGCGAGACGGCTTTGGAACGGGCGATTCCTTACTTGCGCGGCCGTCCGGGAAAGTAAGACCCGAAAGAAGCGTGTAACCGGCTGCACGGTACCGCCACCAAGAGGCGAACCTAACCCTGAACTCAATGATTACAACAGATCGTGGAAGCGATGAAGGCTGATGTTTTCAGACGTACCGCGCAAGTTCTCAGAGCATCTCAATAAGCGAGAGAGATGCTCAGCCAAGCCGTGACTCACGAAGCAGAAATTACTACCGCCTTTACGCCAAAACTCTGGTTGCCAGCGCTCGTTTTCTTGGCGACGCTCGCCTCATGGCCACAGGTGCCTGCGTCCACCGCTGAAACCAAATCTCCCGATCTGAACCTGATACTGCAACGGTTGGAGGACGTCCAGCACCAGGACCCCTCTCAATCTCGGCCATATGAGGTGACGCGAGAATACAAAGCGTTCCGCGGCGATGATAGGCTACCCACTTCTGAAGTCATGGCGCAGATCAATTTCGTTCCTCCCGACACGAAGACATACAAGATTACCAAGGCGCGAGGAAACTCAAGAGGAGAAAAAATAGTCCGCGAACTTCTCGACCGGGAAACCGAGTCGGCAAAGAAAGGGCGCGGTAGCGAGATCACTCGGACAAACTATGACTTCGTTTTTCTTAGGCAAGAGAACTTCGGTGTTCCTGAGTACGTCTTGCGGATCGTCCCGAAGCGGAAGGATAAATACCTTTTACGGGGGCAGATCTGGGTAGATGCGAGCACTTTTCACATCCGGCGAATCGAGGGGATCCCTGCTAGAAGCCCTTCCTTTTGGATCAAGGACATTCATATCACTCTGCAATATGCGGCACTGGGCGGTATGTGGGTACCCGTTTCCTTCGACGCTATTGCTACAGTACGCCTCTTAGGGCAGTACACACTTGCTGGCCTCAATATCCCAGGCCCTGACCCGTTCTCGACTGTGCCGAAACCATGAGCCGTAAAATTGATCAGAGACCTGCTCGTTGCGACAGGGCCGTTGTCTCAATGCATTGCCCGAAACTGTCGCGCCGGTTCGCTTCCGAAACAGCTCTAAACGTTTCCAGCATCTTCGCGGCTACATTTCCTCCGGCTTTCTTTTTTTCCCCGAGGAAAACTGTGTCCCAACCCAGCACATTTGAGCAAGTGCGTTGAAAACATTGGGCTTATGGGTTTACGAGCTGCCTTTTTCTGACGGCTTGAGGGCGATTTATGACGCCCTGAAGGTTGATTATGGCGCCCTGAACTCCGGTTATGACGACCTGAAATCGATTTATGACGACCTGAAATCAGGTTATGATGGCTAGCACATAGCAATTGGCAATTGGCCAGAAAAAATCGGCAGCATCCCTAAGACGTTGGCCCCTAGATGCCAAAAATTGCCGCTACACCCGCTACGCCGCTACATTTTTTATCTGTTTCGCAAGGAAGTTGTTTATCTTCAGTCAATTACCGCTAAAGATAGCTTTCTAGAAATGGCATTTTTTGAGACGCTACATGCCGCTACAACCCGCTACATTCGAGCAAATAGCAATAGCAAATGGCAATTAGCAATTGGCCAGAAACCCTCCTCCAAGACTTTGCTTGAGCCTTATTCGGGCCGACCTAATTTGGGCCACTTTTTAAACCCGTGAGAATGCAGACCCCCGCTCTTTCGCCGCTCGCCCCGAGGGCTGACACACGCCATGCAGCGTGGCCAGCCCCTGCATCTGCCAGAAGGTCACTTGTCGCATTATTCAGTTGTCAAAGAGCTTTTCCAGTAACCCTAGGGTTGTTCTTGCCACGGACGCGAGCCCTCGCCTTTGTCAAGGGAAGTTATCAATACTCCGGCGAGCGAATTTCAGCGCAACCGCTTTTGATCGCGTCTTTGGTCTTTCGCATAGTGCCAGAGTTGAGCTGCAACAGCAACATTACGGGGTAAATTCAATCCCGTTCAGTTATAGCGTTTTAGCGTTTTAGAAGTAGCGTACCCTGGTTCCAATCTCGATTGATTCGAGTCCAGCAAAAATGATGGATACACTATTCCTGGAAACCGCTTTAGCACCTGCGTGATGGGCTATACGAATTCTGGGACTGCCCGCGGCAGGACCCAATGGTGGGCTCTTTCACCCGGAATTCCAATGTGTTCCTCGTAAAAAAGCGCGGCTCCGGGCTTTGGATCATCGACAACATTCAACTCAGCCAGGCCCCAAAACTTCGTCCGGACCAGTTTGCGCGCCGAGTCCTGGTGGAGGGCATCGGTCTCTTGACCCAGAGCAAGGGACTTGCGGTAAGCCTCTTCAGGCGAATGGGCGTAGATCAACGTTACATTGCGGTGAACAACGTTGCGCGGTTCACCTTCAACGGTGACCTCTTCGATAAGTTCGGCTATATACCACTTGGATTCGGGGAGGACGTACACTAACCTGGCACCTCTGCACTTGGGGCGATTAAAAATAATGCATAAAACCGCCTGAGGGTTGTCCAGCGGGCACAAAGGCACCCAATCTAACAATAGGCGGTTCTAACGGCTAAGTACTGCACTATTCAAACCTCACACCCTTTTCCGTAATGATCGAGTGCTTTTTGAACTTTGTGTCGTTATGTTCCGGATAGTCAATGCGGTAGTGTGCTCCTCGGCTTTCCAGGCGGGCCAGGGCGGAGCGGATGATGAGCGACGCAGCGGTGAGAAGGTTCCGTGCCTCACAGGCCCGGCGGGAGGAAGGCGAAGGAAGGCGTTCGGAAAGCGCCTGCAGTTGCTGCTGCGCCTCCCTGAGGCTGGTGCCAATTCGAACGATGCCAGCCTTGTTCCACATGAGCTGCTGAACTTCGTGGACAAACGATTCAACGTCGGCGGCCTTGGCGTTGTTAGCAGTGGCTGGGATGTCCGTAGTCTTCATTATTGTGCCGCCAGACTTGTTCAGTTCGTCGCGCATGGCCTGGCCGGCACGAGCGCCAAATACCATGCCTTCCAGCAGGGAATTGCTGGCCAGCCGGTTGGCCCCATGGACGCCGGTGCAGGCTGTCTCTCCAGCGGCAAAGAGACCGGGTACGCTGCTGCGCCCGTGCAGGTCCGTCCGCACACCGCCCATCAGGTAGTGCGCCGCCGGGCGGACCGGAACCAGATCAATGGTCAGGTCCACATTGTATTTCAGGCAAGTCGCGTAGATGCGCGGGAAGCGGGACTTGATGTAGTCGGCTTTGCGATGGGTCAGATCCAGATAAACGACCGGGTCTTTCAGCCGGCAGACCTCCAACTCATGGGCGATGGCCCGGGCCACGATATCGCGCGGGGCAAGCTCGCCCGCCTCATGATATTTGGGCATGAAACGGTCCAGCTCGGCATTGCGCAGCACGGCGCCTTCGCCCCGTAGCGCCTCAGAAAGAAGAAATTGCGGGGCATTTTTTACATGCAGAGCCGTGGGATGAAACTGGACGAACTCCATGTCACTGATCTCGGCTCCGGCGCGATAGGCCATGGCGATGCCGTCCGCGGTGGCTACGGCAGGATTGGTTGTGTTGCTGTAAATCTGCCCGGCGCCTCCGGTAGCCAGCAGGACGGCCGAGCTCCTTACCACATGGATGCCGCTTTTCGGCGAGATTAGTTCAACGCCGCAGATGCGTCCGTCCGCCAGATGCAATTGCGAGGTGAATTCAAACTCGCTGAAAGAGATATGTTTCAGGGTGACCGCCTTGGCATAGAGCGCGCGCCCAATCTCGCGGCCGGTAGAATCGCCGTGCGCATGCAGGATGCGGCTCCGGCTGTGGGCGGCCTCACGGGTAAAAGTCAGCTTGGTGCCGTTACGATCGAACTGCGTGCCCCATTCGATCAGCTCCTGAATGCGCTCAGGGCCTTCTTCAACCAGGACGCGGGCAGCGCCTTCATTCACGATGCCGTCGCCGGCACTGATGGTGTCCTGAAGGTGAAAGCTGATCTCGTCTTCATCACTCAACGCAACGGCGATTCCCCCCTGAGCATACTGTGTGGCTGACTCCGTAACCTCCAGCTTGGTCAGGACCAGAACTTTGCCGGCCTCCGCCAGGGCGATGGCGGCCCTGAGTCCAGCGACACCAGCGCCGACAACGATAAAGTCGACCTGCTCAGGCACTTTTTTCATGAATGGAGAATGGTAACAGAATCGGGTGATCGGGTGATCGGGGCATCGGGTGATCGGCACGTGAGTGTGGGCGATGCCGCCCTTCTCGTCCCCCGAAATGCCAGGGGCATCTTCGTTGAGGCATGATTCTGAAGGTATGGTTTTGATGTCAGCGGACTAGCAGAATTATTTTGATCCGATCACCCGATCACCCGATGTCCCGATCACCCGATTCTTCTTTGGTATCATCAGGTGTCGTGGAAAAAATCAGGGTCAAACTCGGTCACAACAGTTACGACGTGCTGATTGGCGACGGGTTGCTGCGCGATGCCGGCCGTGTGCTCCGGCGGCTGCGACCGTCGGAAAATTCGCACGTGTTTGTGATTACATCGCCCAATGTCCGCCGGCACTGGGGTGAAAAGCTTGAGACCTCTCTGCATCGTGCCAAGCTCAAATACCACGTGCTGGAGATGCACGATGGCGAACCGGCCAAGAGGCTGGAAACAGTGGAGAAGGCGGCGGAGCAGATGGTACAGTCCGGCGCGGACCGTAAGACCCTGGTAGTGGCTTTTGGGGGAGGCGTCATTGGGGACAGCGCCGGATTCCTGGCCTCAATCTTCATGAGAGGCGTGCCGGTGGTGCAGATCCCGACCACAGTTGTTGCACAACTGGACGCCAGCATCGGGGGGAAGACAGGAGTCAACCTGCTTTCCGGGAAGAACCTGATCGGAACTTTTCACCAGCCTCGAATGGTCCTGGTGGATCCTCAAGTTTTAGCGACATTGGACGAACGGGAGTTTCGATCCGGACTGTTTGAGGCGGTCAAGTGCGGGGTGATTCGCGACCGTAAGCTGTTTGAATTCATGAAAGGGTCACACCGAAAAATCCGGGAGCGGAACCGCAAGGCCCTGGAGCGGATCATCGTTGATTCGGTGCGGGTCAAGGCCCAGGTTGTGGCGGCGGACGAACGTGAGTCGGGCCTGCGCGCTATTCTGAACTTTGGACATACCATTGGTCATGCGCTGGAATCCGCTACCGGATATTCCCAGTTGCTCCATGGGGAGGCCGTCGGGTGGGGCATGATTGCGGCCGCGGAGATTGCATCGGATGTCCGTGCTTGTACTCCGGCCGTTGCCGAGGAAATCACAGCTGCAATTGACAGTTATGGGCCGCTGCCGCCCTTCAAAGCCCGTACGGAAGAGGTTGTCGCCAGACTCTCGGCCGATAAGAAGACGGTTGCCGGCGCAGTCCATTTTGTTCTTCCTCAGAAAATCGGCAAGGTGAAGATTGTCGGCGACGTGCCGCCAGAGATTGTGCGCGGCGCGGTGGAGCATATAAGAAACCATGCCTGAACCGGTCAAAGCTGCCGGAGCCACACCCGCCGGAGCCGCCGACGAACAATCAGCCGCTCGCGCTGTTCAGCGTATGTTTGATGAAATTGCTCCACGCTATGACTTTCTCAACCATACTCTTTCGGTCAACGTCGACCGGCTATGGTGGCGCAGGACCGCCAGGACCTTCGGCCATATCCTTCGGAGGAATGATTCCTGCGCGCTGGATCTGTGTGCCGGAACCGGCGATATGTCTGTGGCCTTGCGCCTGGTTGGAAGCAATGCGCGCATTTATGCCCTTGATTTTTCGCATCAGATGCTGCATCACGGGCTGGAGAAGTTCGCGAGCCGAAGCATTCAGCCCGTGGAAGCGGACGCCCTTCACCTTCCCCTCCCGTCAAACAGCATGGACCTGGTGGTTTCCGCATTCGGGTTTCGCAATCTTGCCAATTACGAAGCCGGCTTGCGGGAGATTTACCGCGTCCTGAAACCCCACGGCGAGATGGGTATCCTTGACTTCAGCGAGCCCGGTGGAGTTTTTGGCAAGCTTTATGGGTTTTATTTCCGCAACGTTTTGCCCCGGATTGGAACGCTGATCTCGGGAGTGAAGGGCCCCTATGAATACCTGCCGGCTTCGGTGCATAAATTCCCCGCGCCGGAACAGATGCTCAAAAAGATGGAATCCGCGGGCTTCTGCGAGGTGAGTTGGACTCCTTATACGTTTGGAATTGCGGGGTTGTATCGAGGGAAGAAGCGGAATAACTGAGGCCGCAGCAAAACCCTTTTACCGCTGATGAACGCTGATGAACGCGGATCAACGCTGAAATGCCAAACTTACCACTGATTCGCACTGACACCACTGATCAGCAAATCGGAATCGGTTTCACGGATGATTCAGGCTCCTAACGTGTGTAAAAATTTGTGAGACCTGTTGCTCTGCACCCAGCCGGCAAAAAAAATCGTGCCAAGATTTGCTTGATGAGTGTATAGTTTTCAATTCTTGAAAGCGAAAACGGGAATTGAAATTAAAATGTCTAACAAGCCCTTCACAGTTGCCGACTATCTTTTAACCAGGCTCAAACAACTCAATGTCACGGAAGTATTTCAGATTCCGGGCGATTATGTTAAATATTTCACGCAAACCCTGGAGCATTTCGATGGGGTAAAAGCCATCGGCGCAATCAATGAACTGGATGCGGCTTATGCCGCCGATGCCTACGGGCGTACCAGAGGGCTGGGCGCCGTGTCATTGCAATATGGCGTGAGTACCTTCAGTGCTCTCAATGCCATTGCAGGGGCTTATGTCGAACGCAGTCCCGTGGTGGTAATCAGTGCCACGCCCGGCGCCGATGACCGCCAAATCACCAAGATGTATAACGTGCTCTATCATCATTCCACCGGCAACATGAAAGCCGACCGGGAAGTATTTGACCATGTGACGGTGGCTGCGGAAACACTCAGCACGTCCGTGGGCGCCGCCGAAAAAATCGACAATCTGCTGATCGCCGCCCTCACTTACAAAAGGCCGGTTTACATTGAGTGTTACCAGGAAGTGTGGGGCGAACCTTGTGAAAGGCCGTCGCATAAAGTCTTACAGCCCATTTCCAGAAAAAGCGAGCCATTGGCGCTTGAAAACGCAGTGGAACGGGCGTGGACACAGATTACCGCCGCGAAACATCCGATAATATTTGCCGGAGTCGAGGTGCTTCGTTTCGGATTGTCCGGCCTGTTGCAGCAAATTATCGATGCAAGCGGTTTTATCTATACCACCACCAGCCTCGGCAAAACGGTATTGGACGAGACGGGAGATAAATTCGCTGGAACGTATTCCGACGCCGCTTCCATCGTGAGTGTCCGCGATCTTGTCCAGCAAGCCGATTGCTTCCTGACTTTGGGCACGATCATCACCGATGACTATCTCTGGTTTATCGAGAACAAATACGCCGACATGGTGCTGGCCACAACAGATGAGATACGGGTAGGATACTATCCCTATCATGGCGTGACCATGAAGGATTTCATGGAAGCCCTGTTGCATCGCTTTCAGAAGGACAAGTCGTACCCGATCGCGACGAAGGCCCCGCCCCAACCACCTTATCCGGAGCCCTGGATATCCAATTCCGATCCACACTGGAACGACCGGCCCGAAGTGATTACCTACAATCGCTTCTTCCAGCACTCCATGAAGTTCCTGAAAGACAACGCGATGCTGGATGAAATAGTCATGACCTTTGGCGTAAGCTCCGCTCTTTATGTGGCCACGAACGCCTATGGATTGTCGCAAAACAGCTTCATCGGTTCCGCCGCATGGCAGTGCATTGGTTTCGAAACCGGCGCCGCTTCAGGCGCGCAGCTTGGCAGCGGAAAGCGGGCATGGACGGTGGCCGGCGACGGCGGATTTATGATGGTTTGCCAATCGCTCTCGACCCTGGCCAGAAACAAGCTGAATGCAGTTATCTTTGTGATGAGCAACGGGGTATATGCGATTGAGCAGGTGTACGTTAACCTCACATCGTTTGAGCCGGGCCCCCAACATAAATTCGATACGTTTGACATCCTGCCGAAATGGGACTATATGGCCCTGGCGCAGGCGTTTGGCGCACGTGGATTTCGCGTCAAAACCATCCAGGAATTGAATTCAGCCCTGCAGGAGCTGAAGAACATTACCGATCAACCTTCCTTGGTAGAAGTTGTAATTCCCGAAAAAGATCTTCCCCAGCAAATGTATCGTCTGGGAATCGAATAACAGGCGTCCCAGGACCCTCGAAAGGCAAATATTCATGAAGAGTAAAACTTATTCTATCTTCGGAGCTGGAGCAGCGGGCCTTTACACGGCATGGCGTTTACTGGATGGCAAATCGAAAAGCAAGAAAGACGAAGCCAAACAATTGAGCAAAGGCGATACGCTTGAGTTGTACGATTGGGGTCAATACAACTTCTCGGAACAAAACCGCGGGACCCGTGCCGCAGGCGCCCGCGTCTGCACCTGGCATTACAGGGACGACAAGAGTAAATCCTATCTGGAGTTAGGCGGCATGCGCTATTCGGAATGGGACGGCACGCCCCAGGGAGGCGGGCATCGCGTGGTCACTACCGTGATTCAGCAGCTTGGCCTCGACAAATACTCGGTGCCGTTCAACGAGTCGACGAACCCCTTGTTTTACCTGCGCACCAAGAACATGTTTTTGAACGATATTACTTCGACTAATCCGGCTCCCTACAATGTGGACCATTATGGGGCGGACACCTCGCCGGATACCGGCTTTAACATCATCGAAAGCCTGGCGGTGACGGCGACCGCCGGCCCGCAAACCCGCAGAGAGTGGTGCTCGTTTTATCAAAATGGACGGATCAATGTCGACCTGCCGGACAGCTCGGTCTATAAAAAAGGTGATCTGCTGAAGGACATCGGCTACTGGAACCTGATGTTCGACCAGTTGGGCTCGGAAGGATTTAACTACACTGCCGATGGAAACGGTTACACCTCCAACATTATTAACTGGAATACAGCCGATGCGATGGAGGCCAACAACGAATTTACTCCGGGCACGGAGTACAGAACCCTGACGACCGGCTATTCAAGCATGTTCAACGCCTTGTTCGATGCCATTGTCAAACTGGCCAAGCAGAAGGGTGTGAATTTCAAATATCATCCCGATACCCGGCTCCATTCCATTCTTCAGATCGATGGCGTAATCCATTACAGCATCGCCACCCGCAAGGATCCGACCAAGAAATCGGCCTCGGGTACCACCGACGCCGCATGGCTGGCAATGCCGCGCTACGCGATTGATCTGGTAGCACAGGCGACTCGCTATGAGACCCCTACGGGACTGGATGTGCTCAATCACCAGAAGGTCCAGCTGTATCTGGAGTCGGCCATCATGCAACCCTCTTACAAAGTGGGCATGTTTTTTGACCAGCCGTGGTGGTCGGATAAAGCCGCCAATCCCCCCAATTATCCGCCACAACTGACCAGCTATGAAGTAACGGAGAATGTGCTGAAGGCATTGGCCAAGCTTGGCTTCCCCGAAAAATACCTGAAGGCGATCAAGAGCGATAAGAACATTCTTGAAACCCCATTTGCCTCGGCCAGTTCGTTCATCAAAGCCGTGGAGCAGCGGATTCAGGAGCGGCTGACGGTAAAACAGGAAGAGGAGTTGCTGGCCACCGCCGAGCGCAACACGATTGGGCCAAGCGTTACGGATATGCCGATCCGCCAGGTCGTTTATTTCGGGAACAATGCGCTCGATCAGAGTGGACAGAAGGTCTATGGGATCCTTGCCAGTTACGACGACGAAATGTATACCAGTTTCTGGCAGGAGCTGGAGTTAGGGCCGAATGCGGTACGCAAGATCCCGATTTCGGAAAATGTTCAGCCATTGATCGGTCCGCGTGAAGCGCCTCCAGTGATGGTAAAGATGCTGCGCCAGCAGCTGGCGGCATTGCACTTTGGGCCGCAATCGGACTACAGCGCTGTGCCGGAACCCCTGGAGACGCGCTACATGGATTGGTCGCTGCCGCCGTTCAATGCCGGTTACCACGCTTATGCGGCGCACTACGATATTTGCGATGTGCAGCAGAAAATCCGTAAGCCATCCCAATTGATTGAAGGCGCAGACGCCAACATCTTCATCGTCGGCGAAACCTATTCGAACGACCAAGCCTGGGTGGAAGGCGCTTATTGCACCGCTGAGTCCGTGCTAAACGATTTCTTTGGCATTACGCCGATTATTGACGATAAGGACTATCCATTTATTTGTCCGGGTTGTTGATGCTGGGGCAACAAAGCGAAATCTACCACGGAGACACGGAGCCACGGAGAAAATCACGAGCTATTGGCTTACCGCCACCTGTTGTGCGGTGGTACTCAGGCTTTCGGCCAGGGCTTCTTCGCAGGTGTAGTGGATCACCTTGCGATATTCGTCTCCCAGAAAAACGCGCAGGCGCGCAGTTTCCATGGTCTGGGAGCCCAGCAGATAGGGAAGCGCCTC
>DATMMY010000074.1:0-6847 GCA_035569515.1 Candidatus Solibacter sp.
TCGTGGAGGTGAACATCGGCAAGAATGGCCGCCGCATCAAGTCGTGAAACCTGTTTGACGGCAGGCCGCACTTTTTCGAGCGCTTCAGGCAAAGAGAGGCGCGAGGCTTTTACTCCCTCCCGCCAATATTTCTCAATTGCTTTATCAAATTGCTCGGGAGTCATCCTGAAAGCCTGCATTATAGCTTCGCGCGTGGGTATGCCGTGCCGGATCAAATCAAGATATCTATGGAGCTGGTCTTGCATGCGATGGCTCCACAGGTAGTGGACCACCAGCCAGGACTCGGCGTAGAACAGCGAGCGGTGATTTTTCTCGTCGTTGTAGAGCGGAGAACCATGAGTAACGCTAAACAGAGTAGTTACAGGAAGCAGTCTTTCGCCGGCCAGCGCGTCAGTAAAACCATCCGGAGGGTGTCCGACGACGGCCACTCTATCAAAGATCTTGACGCTCGAATAATATCCCGCAAAACCTTCATTGAACCAAGGTGGAGGATCGCGGAACCTGCTCAGCATCACGTGACCGTATTCGTGTACCACAATCTGCCAGGTGTCCTTTGCCGAAAGATCGAGCAGAATGGTGTTTCCATCCGGACCGGTTTGACACAGTCCGGCCGATTGCACCGGCTTGCCGTTGTAGAGTGGGGCAAACTCGCTGAGCTCCTTTCCGTTTTTCAGCGCAATGATCACCAGGGGCAGAGACTCCTCCAACCCATCTTTCAGAAAGACCTGCGCAAAGACTGACCGCATCTGTTCGAATTCCAGGGCCGTCTCCCGTCCACGCCTTTCGCCTCCGTCGGTGAGAACGTAAAAATGGGGAGACTTGATTTCGTGCCACTGCTCTTGTCCCCATACGGGAATCATGCTTGTGAAAGCGGCAACCACCAGCCAAGTGAAACGCAATCGCATAAGAAAAATCTAACAATAACCAGATGCAGAAAGTGGATCAGTGTCATCCTGAACGGCAGCGAAGAGCTGCCTTGGAGGTGAGCCCGTGAGCCGAAGGCTTGTCCTAGAGGTGAGCCTTGCGAGCCGAAGGCTTGTCCTAGAGGTGAGCCTTGCGAGCCGAAGGAAAAAAACTGCTCCGCTGCACTTAAGGTTACACGAGAACACTCCAACCGGCTCATGTATGGAAATACACAAAGGAACGCCACACCCCGATCCAGACCGTGAATTCCTTCTTTTGTAAAAGGGATTTACCCTCTATCATCGTTTTCTCAACGCAAGCGGCTGAGTCCGCTAAATTTTCTACAGATAAAGAGGTACCCTGACATGCGCCCCTCGTCAAACAGCACTCCAAGACGGAGTCTGCGCCATATTCTTCTTGCGATATCGATTGCGGCATTTACCACTATTCTGGTGATGTGCGGTCCTCCTAAACAGGAAACCGCGCAGCAGACCAAGCAGGAAGTTCATGGAACTGCTGTGCCGGTGCATCACACATCCGGATCTGTGACATTCTTGGACCAGGGTTGGATAGACTTGCAGCGTCAATTGTTTTACACCACCAGTCAGGGGTCGCAGATGATGCCGCTCGATTGGTTTTTGTCCGTGGAGCGGGCCGATAACGACCAGCTGTTTATCAGTGACGGGCTGGATCGCTACGGCTACTTGCCCAACGCAAAAAGCGATATTAATCCCTGGGGTCTTCCGGTTGGCTTTGTTCAGGATCCCGCGGACCCCAAGCCCGGACAAGCGCCTCCGGGCGGCCGTTGGGTAGGAATGACATGCGCAGCGTGTCACACCAATCGGATCGAGTATGGGGATAAGACCATGCAAATTGATGGCGGTCCCACGGATGCCGAGCTGTATAAGTTCCTGGCGGACCTGAGCCTTGCCCTTAAGGCGACGCTCGACAACGACGCTAAGTTTATCCGGTTCGCCGACAGGATCGGGGCCAAAGAGGACAAGGCCCGGCGTGACCTGCGCAACGATGTAACTCGTTTTTCCGCATATTTCGCCACGCTGGTGAACGCCAGCACGCCACCGCACGCCTGGGGACCTTCCCGAACAGATGCTTTCGGAATGATCTTCAATCGAGTGTCCGCGATCGACTTATCGGACAACGTAAAGTGGTCATGGTTCCGCCCTCTTGAAGCAAATAGCCAGCCGCCCAATGCCCCGGTCAGCTACCCCTATTTGTACAACGTATCCAGGCTTAACAAAGTCCAGTGGGACGGTGTGGCCAGTAACACCTCTGTGGCAGCGCGCCTGGGGCGCAACGTTGTCGAGGTTGTGGGGGTCTTTGCCAGAATCAACGCAGACAAGCCGTCGTTGTCGTTTCCAGGTTATCCATCCACGGTAAATGTGCTCAATCAGCTCTTGATCGAAGAAGGACTGGTCAAGAATCTGAAGTCCCCGCAATGGCCTGGCAGCATCCTGCCTCCCATTAACCAGGAGATGGCCGCCAAAGGATCGGTTTTGTACAAACAGCTCTGCGAAAATTGCCATGCCACGATTAGTCGCGAAGGGACTTCAATCGTGAACGTCAACCTCACACCGGTCTCGGAGATTGGTACTGATCGCCTGATGGCGGACAATGTATCCTGCCGGAAGGTTGATACCGGAGTTCTGGCTGGTTCGAAGCAGCCGCCGCTTTTCGGACCCGCGCTGAACAATCCTGATTACGTGCTGAATCTGGCCTCTAATGCAGGCACGGGCGTGATCGTAGAAGCGCCTCTTCAGGGGCTGGCTGCAATTGCCAAGGATTCCCTGGAGAGCAAGCGTAAGGGAGCGGGTACTGAGATCAAATTGCCCACAAAGACCGACATCAAATCCCATCCCGCGTTCCCAACCTTGAAGGCCAAGGCAGCGTGCGATGCGACGCCTGAGGTCTACATCGGCCGTCCGCTTGCGGGCATCTGGGCCAGCCCGCCTTACCTGCACAACGGATCAGTGCCCAACCTCTATCAACTACTGCTTCCCGCCTCCCAGCGCGCGAGCACGTTTAAAGTGGGGAGCCGTACGTTTGATCCGGTCAACGTAGGGTTCGATGGCACCAACGGCACCTTTGACTTCGATACAAGCCTGCCGGGCAACAGTAACAAGGGACATGAGGGACGCGCGTTCGGCACTGATCTGAGCGACGACCAACGCCACCAATTGGTGGAGTACATGAAATCACTCTGATCGAAGGCATGTTGGTTGAAAACCCTGCTTCCAAGACAACACACCCCTGACTTTTGTCAGGGGTGTGTTTGTCAGGGAACAACTGGGGGTAAGAAAGTTATTTGTGTGCCGTGAATCGGTCGTAAATAAATCCCGCTACTCCGCCTGAGACTGCGCCAATGGCTGCGCCTTTGCCGCCACCGGCGAGTGCGCCAATAGCTGCACCCGCTCCGGCAGAGCCGGCCACAATCGCCACAGATTTTCCGGTAGAGCGCTGGTGACGCGCAACTGGCTCGCCGTAGCCGTCACGCACAACTGTCGGTCTGCTCTGGCTCACATGACTGGGACTTGGACGTTGCGCTACCACGGGCCTTGTCGGCTGCGAAGCGCTGCCGTTGGAATCCAGGCTTTGCAATGGCGCGATCGTGCTTTGGTCGCCCGCTTGAACCGTGCTCAACTTCGGCATACTGTAGTAAGCCACGGCTGAAACCGCCAGCGCCGTAAAGAGGGATGTAATGACTGCCGTACGAATCAAGGTCTTCTTCATGAGAGCTACCTCCTGCAGCTTGGCTGCTGCTCTGGTTTGTTGTGCAAGCCATATGCCAACTGCTAAATGATTGAAAAATAAGAAAAGACTCGCGAAATCAGCAACACGGCAAGTGTAATTTCTACAGGCGGAAGACGCTCGATGATGGACTGGTTCTCAAGTCCGGAGTAAGGGACGAAGTTCTAAAAATTACCCAATTAACCAATTACAAAATTACACAATCCATATCACGTGATCATCGGCAAGCTGCGGGTGGCTCTGCGGATAATTTCCTTCTGACGCTCGTTGGGATTTACGAATCGAAAGCCATACTGGAATCCCTGGCGATAGCGTACCTCGGCATACATCGTCATGGGATCTTCCGTGCCAGGAAGCTGAAACTCCAGCTCCACCAGTTCACCGATGGGAATATCGCCGGCAACCGTGGCTCCCAGGCCACCGTCGCCAAGATCCTTGGTGCGGCCATAGAGTTTCTCTGACGTTCTTACCACCAGCCGTAGATCAATCACGTAGCGCAGATATTCGCGGGTGACGGGCCACTTTTGCGGTGAGAAATCTTGCATTTTCACTATGGAAACCTTACCACACTGGCTCTTATTTGTTGCTGGACCGAAGCTTTTGGAGGGCCCATCGGGCATGTTCGGCCAGCACCGGGTCAGCGTCTGAGGCAGCGTTTGGGTTTGCTTCTGGGTTTGCTTCTGGGTTTGCTTTTAAAGACATCTTCTCCAGGAGCGGAATAAACTCGGTCCGCCCGCTGTTGCCCATCGCAATCGCTACGTTGCGCATTAATCCGGCGTACTTGGTCCGTTTGACCGGAGAACCTCTAAAGGCCTGGCGGAAGTCTTCCTCGCTCATCTCCGCCAGCCAGCTCAATTCTGGGTGAATAAGCCTGGGCTGGGGTTGGAACTCCGGCGCGGAGGTCACCGGCGCGTTGCCGCTCTTGTTGTTCCATGGACACACGTCTTGGCAGATATCGCATCCGAATACATGGTGGCCAATGGCCTCCCGAAATTCCGGCGGCACCTCGCCCCGCTTTTCAATCGTGAGGTAGGCGATACAGCGGCGTGCATCCATCTTGCCTGGGCTCGTGAAGGCCTGAGTGGGGCATGCGTCAATGCACCGCGTGCAGCTTCCGCAGCGGTCCGGCGCCGGCAGGTCCGGCGCGATCTCCAGCGATGTAAGAATTACGCCCAGAAAAATCCACGAACCGAGCTTTTGATTGATGATGCAGGTGTTCTTGCCAAACCATCCGACTCCCGCGTACTTGGCATAGACCCGCTCCACAATCGGACCGGTGTCAACGTAGCACCGGGTCTCAGCCCGGATATCGTGTTGCGTTGCCAGCGAGTGCAGCGCCCCTTCAACCTGCTTCAGGCGCTTCAGCACAGAGTCGTGGTAGTCCTTGCCTCCCCAGGCATACCGCGAGATCCATCCCCGCTCAGGATCGCTGACGTGCGTGGAATAAGGCTTCCCGCCGTTATAGTTCAGGGCGCACACCACCACTGACTTTGCCCAGGGTGCGGAATTTTTCACCGAGGACCGGCGTAGATCACCCGATTCGGCGCGCTTCTCCAGGTATTTCATCTCGCCCGCATGTCCGGCCTCAACCCACTGCGAGAAGACGCCAAGTTCGGGAAAGTCCTCTTCCCGAACCGGGGCCACGCCCGCCAGGTCGAACCCCGCTGCCGTCGCCGCCTGCTTGGTCGCCCGAGAGATTTCTTCGCTGGAGATCATCATTAAGTATTATCGCCGATGGGCGGCCCGTCGGGTTAAGGGCAATACTGTTCAGTTAAGACGATACTCCCCAAGTGCTGTCATTCTGAGCAACGGACTCGCGGTGGCGAGTTAAGAGGAAATGAACTGATGATGAGTGGTAGCGCATTCTATTAATGAGTGTCATCCCGAGCGCAGCGCCCCCAGAAGGGCGTGCACAACCCATCTGAAAGGCGCGGAGAGAGGAGCCTGTCCTGAGGCAGCCGAAGGAACCCCGACCATGCTTCGGACTTAGATGCAGATCCAAGGCGTTCTACCCAAATCCCTGAGGCGTTGGCCCATTTCGACGGCTTTAAAGCCCATCGATTTTATTGCACTTGAAAGCTTGCTCCTTAGGAGGAGCGAAGCGCCGCTGCAGCCTGTCTTTCAACGATAGTGGCAGGCGCGGAGTCGAAGAACGCCAAGAGCTAAGTACTAAAAAACTAAAAGGCTAAGGGCTATTTTCCCTTTAGTCCTTGCAGCACCGCCCCACGAATCCTCATCTCACTTGAGAGCTGCTGTCATAAAAGCAGAGGTGTCTTTAATAAGGAGTTTGCGCTCTATGATGTGTACTTTCTGCGGCAGTGAAAACCGGCCGGAGAACAGGTTTTGTGGCATGTGTGGCGTTCGGCTTGAGCGTCGCCAGAAAGAGAGAAGAGCCATTCAGGAAAATATCAAATGTTCCGCCTGCAACCATGTGAATGAAGTCGGCCAGAGGTTCTGCGGTATGTGTGGGGGGAAAATCGAGCGCCGGGCGCAGGAGCGCCGTGGAAGTGCAGGGGTATGGCGAGCGCCGGCCAACAGCCTTTCAGGACGTGCGGTAGCTCAGGCAAATGCCCAACTGCCCAGTCCCGAGACGCCCTCTGTTTTCACCGGTTCTCCGCGCGCGCGCGCCGCATCGTCTTCACCTGCGGTGCTCAATCAAATGGAGCCTGCTGAGCCAGCCGCGGTTTTTCGTGGTTACGACCAGAGCAGCACCATCGCGGGACCTTCATTTCTGGGATTGAGTTCCGAGTCGCAGAGTCAAGGCGAATATCTTCTGGAAGATGAGTCTTCTTCACGCAGCGGTCTGCGTAAGCTGGTGCTGCTGGTGGTTTTGCTGGCAATTATCGGGTTGATCTTTGTCCAGTGGCGTGCAAACTACAATGCCAATCCTAAACCGCTTGAGCCGCCTAAACCTGAGCCCGCCACGGTACCGCGACCCCAGGGCAAGAATCAGCCTCCTCAACCGAATGGCCAGGAGAAAGACCAGGTTAAAAATAGTGCACCCTCTGTGACCGGCAATCAGGCTGATCACGACGGTAAAACCCAGGCTTCTGAAACCCTCGCGGCCGCGAGCCAGACGGCCCGATCTAAAGACGCCGGCATCGCAACCCCTGTATCAGAAGAAGTGGCTGCGCGGGGAGAGCCAAAAGAAAAACAGCTATCGCGTGACCGGACGGGC
>DATMMY010000075.1:0-11357 GCA_035569515.1 Candidatus Solibacter sp.
GCCACCACCCGCCGGGAACGACCGACTGAAGGCGCAGGAGACGGAAGGTTTTTTCATGGCACCATAGCGAACTCTTCATTCGTCTCCGCGCATTCCATTCTGGCGTGGTCCGTTGCCAGCGTGATTGCCCATGAATATCCCGGGCCCTTGACTAAGGTCCTTGTTTACGGTCTGGCTACCGGTGTGAGTGTGGCCAGGGTCACCGGCCGGGCCCATTTTCCCAGTGATGTGATTGCGGGCAGCGCGATGGGATGGCTCATCGGGCGGCAGGTGTACAAACGGCACCAGGAAGAAGATCTTACCGCTGCCGAATACGGCACGTTCGTTAAAGACAGAACACCGGAGGCCGGGAACAGCTCCTCCGACAGCGTTGCTTCTCTCTACGTTCCCATGGATAGTTGGGTCTACCCGGCATTTGATCGCCTCGCCGGCCTTGGGGTCATCCCTAGCGGAATGCTGGGACTAAGGCCCTGGACGCGCCGTGAGTGTGCCCGTCTTCTGGAAGAAGCGCCAGCCTATCTGGAGGAGTCACCTGACAATGAAGCGACCCGCCTGTTGTCCGTCTTGAACAAGGAGTTCGCCACCGAAGTGGGCGGAACAGAGACAAACTACATTGGCGTGGATTCCGTTTACGCCCGCGTGACCGGCATATCGGGCAAACCGCTTACGGATGGCTACCATTTTGCCAAAACCATTGTGAACGACTATGGCCGTCCCTACCAGGAGGGCGCGAATTTTCTCGGCGGCGCTTCCGGCAGCGCCTCGATTGGTCCGCTGGGGTTCTACGTTCGTGGCGAATTTGAACATGCGCCCTCCGCACCCGGAGTTTCACAGGCCGTTCAGAATGCGCTTCAAGTAGCGGATTTCAAGCCCGTCGTCCAGCCTGCTTTTCCGATTAATGCATTCAACCAGTTCCGTCTGCTCGATACCTACGTGATGCTTAATCTGAAAGGCTTCCAGACGTCCTTTGGCAAGCAGACGCTATGGACAGGCCCCACCCGCGACCCGTTTTTGTCCAGCAGCAACGCCGAACCCATGTACATGTTCCGCGTGGACCAGACAACACCCAAAAAACTGCCGAGCTTTTTAGGGCTTCTGGGGCCGTACCGCGTAGAGTTCTGGGTAGGCAAGCTGACTGGGCACCATTTCGTGGCCACTCAGGAACTCACAGGTCCTCCCGAGGCGATTGCCATTGGCAGGACCCTGTCCAGGCAGCCCATGCTGAACGGCCAGAAGATCAACTTCCGGCCCACCCCCAATCTTGAATTCGGAGTGGGAAAAACCGGACTTTGGGGTGGTCCTGATTTTCCCATCACGGCCGGTTCCACCCGTGCGTCGTTGTTTTCGGCCGGCAACGCCTCCGGCAGGGGGAAAGATCCTGGCGACCGGCGGTCAACGTTCGACTTCAGCTATCGCATTCCAGGCTTCCGTAAGTGGCTGACTCTCTACAATGATTCCTTTGTAGAAGATGAAACCACTCCCATTTTTTATCCCCGGCGCGCGGCCCATAACCCCGGTATTTATATGCCCCAGCTTCCCAAATTGCCTAAGATGGATTTTCGGTTTGAGGCCTCTTACACCAACCTCCCTGGTTTGATTGAGCCTCCGGGGGGAGGGTTTTTCTACTGGAACATCCGCTACAACGATGGTTACACCAATCAGGGAAATATCATTGGAAACGGCACCGTAGGCCGCCAGGGAATTGCCTTTCGCGGGGAGAGTACCTACTGGTTTGCCTCGGACAAAACCATTCAGGTCGGCTACAGGTCCATGGCGGCCGACCCTATGTTTGCTAAAGGCGGCGCGTTTAAAGATACGTACGTCCACTCTGAATGGAAATTTAATCCGGGCATGTCGCTCTCAAGCTTCGTACAATATGAATGGTGGAATTTCCCGCTGCTGACGAATGGGAGCAAGCAAAGCGACTTTACTGCTTCCTTTCAACTGACATATTGGCCTCATTGGAGATTTAGTGGTGGAAAGTAGTGGACCAACTTATGCACCGTCACCTCCTTATGAGCCCTCCTATCATCGTGATCACGAGTCTTTGCCGCGCGAACCGCGTGGCCTGGCGGAAAACCTGCTCCGGCTGTGGAGACACCGCGGCTTTCTCTGGAGTGTAGTGTGGAAGACCGCAATCCTTTCGCTTCTTGTCGCCTTTGTGATTCCCACACGCTATCAGTCAACGGCCAGGCTGGTGCCGGGCGAAAACTCCAATACTTCCGCGATGGCCGGGCTGTTAGGCAAAGTTTCCGGTGGAAGCGCGGGCGGGGTAGGACTGGGTTTGGATGCTGCGGGTCTGCTAGGGGTAAAAACCCCGGGCGCATTCTATGTTGAGGTGCTCCGCAGCCGGACGGTGCAAGACGTTCTCATTGATCGCTACAATCTGCTTACCCACTACAATAAGAAATACTATCAAGACGCTCGCAAGAAGCTGAATAAGGTAACCGAGATTGAAGAGGACAAGAAAAGCGGTGTAATTACTTTGTCCGTGATCGACTGGGACAAGGCCATGGCCCAGAAGATGGTCCGCACATACATCGAAGAAATGAACCGGCTGGCCGCTGAGCTGAATACTTCTGCCGCCCACCGCGAGCGCCAGTTTCTTGAAGACCGGTTGAAAAGCGCCAAGAAAGAGCTCGATGAGGACTCTCTGGAGTTGAGCAAATTCTCCAGCAAAAACACCATGATGGACGTGCAGCAGCAGGGCAAGTCCATGATGGACGCCGCCGCCAAGTTGCAGGGAGAACTCATCTTCAACCAGTCGCAACTTAAATACATGCAGGAGATCTATTCTGACGACAACGTGCGCATCCGTGCGCTGAAGGCCAGGGTTCAAGAGCTGCAAGGGCAGTTAAATAAAATGGTAGGCAGCTATACCGACCCCAATGTGGCGAATGAGTCCGGGACCGGACCAGGCTCTTATCCATCTATTCGCACGCTGCCGGCCCTCGGCTATCGCTATGTCGATTTATATCGGCGGACCAAAATTCAGGAAACACTCTATGAATTTCTTACCCAGCAATACGAACTGGCCAGGGTGCAGGAAGCCAAGGAACTCCCCGTTGTTCGCGTGATGGATGAGGGAAATCTTCCTGAAAAAAAAGTCAGCCCCATCCGGTCCCTGATTGTAGGGTTGAGCGTGTTGGTCGTACTGTTGCTTGGCTGTTTTTGGGTCGTTGCGAAAGAACGCTGGGAGCATCTTTCCGCTCATGATGCCCGGCGTGTGCTGGTCTCTGAAGTATCGGACGAATTCAGAGCGCTGGCTGGAAAATTTCGACGCAGTCGCCGCGCCTGACGGCCTTATTCGTAGGCAGCATGTACGGCGGGGAATTCAGCTCCTGTTAGGTGGTCTGCTTCTTTAATGCTTTGTTTGGATAGTGGTGGGCAGACCCGGTGGCAGCACTGGCAATGGTTCCGATCATCGTACAAGAGGGGAATGAAGCCCTTAGAGGCGAGACTTGCTGCGAGTGCCCTTAGTCCCGGTTTTTGTGCTTCTTGCATCCGTATTTTTTCCTGGTCTCGGACTCGGAAATCCTGGAGTCAGTAAGTAATCTGGCAAAGGAGACACTATGCATCGTCAATCGGAAACGGCGCGTTTACGGCCGGTGGAGACGGATGGACAGGTTTCAGTCAAAGCTTATTTCCAAACCTTGTCGGATGTGATTCCTCGTCTTCCTTATGCCAATATCGAGCAGATAGCGGCAACCATTATCCAGGCGGCCAATGAGGGCCGCACCATATTCGTTCTTGGCAATGGCGGCAGTGCGGCTACCGCTTCGCATGTGGCGTGTGATCTTGGCAAGACTACCATTCACAATGCTCAAAGCCGTCGGCTCAAGGTGATTGCGCTCACCGACAACGTTCCCCTGATGACCGCATGGGCCAACGACGCAGGCTATGAGCATATCTTCTCGGAACAACTGAAGAATTTTGTGGCCCCTCGCGATGTTGTCTTTGCTATCAGCGGCAGCGGCGACTCTCCCAACGTGCTGAAGGCATTGAAGACCGCCCGTGAGGCCGGGGCCATTACCGTGGGATCCGCGGGATATGAGGGCGGCAAGATGAAGGCGCTTTGCGATATCTGCGCAGTACTGCCTTCGGACAACATGCAGATGATTGAGGACCTGCAGCACGCCCTGGCCCACTCCGTCTTCACCGTGGTGCGCGAGACTTTGCGCATCCCTCAACCGGTTGCCCAAATGAAGCCGCAAGCTGCCGGGGCGGGCCGCCACGGCAAGTGACTGGGGGCGCATGAGAATCGCCTTCGATCTGCGCCGGATCAGCAACCCCGGTATCGGCCGGTACATGAAATGCCTGGTTGAGGCGCTCTTGGCTCGCGATCCGGAGCACGAATACCTGTTGATCATGCTTCCCGGGACAGAAGAAAAAATAGCAGTCTCCGGTAAACACGCGGAAAAGCTCACCTCCCGGCTCAAATATTATTCGGTTCGAGAACAGCTTGAACTGCCCGGCATTCTCCGCGCCAACCGGATCGACCTGCTGCACTCGCCTCATTTCATGCTGCCGCTGCTGCGGGCCTGCCCGTCCGTTGTCACCATCCATGACGTGATCTATCTGGCTTGCAAAGAGGACCTGCCTTCCCGGCTAGGCCGACTCTACTATCGGGGAATGATGGCGGCATCTGTGCGGGTGGCGAGCCGTATCATCACCGATTCCAGTTTTTCCAAACAAGACATCATCCGTCACCTGAATGTCGCACCGGAAAAGGTTGATGTCATCTATCCCGCCGCCGGCGCCGAGTTTCAAAGGGTCAGTGATAGCGGCAGGCTTCAGGAAATGCGCTCGAAGTATGGAATCAGTGAAGATTTTGTCCTTTACGCTGGCATCTGCAAACCCAGGAAAAACCATACTGGTTTGTTGCGCGCCTTTCGCTGCTTTCTTAACGCTGGTGGAACCGCCCAGCTTGTTTTTGCGGGACCAACGAATCCGGGAGAGGCTGAGTTGCGCCGTCTTGCAGAAGACCTTGGCATTGCCCGAAAGGTGATATTCACGGGGTTTGTTGAGGAATCGGACCTGCCTGCGCTGTACTCGGCTGCGCGCGTCTATGCTTGCCCTTCGTTCTACGAAGGTTTTGGGTTTACCGTACTGGAGGCCATGGCGTGTGGCGTACCCGTAGTCTGCTCCGCGGAGACCTCATTGCCGGAAGTGGCCGGAGATGCCGCTCTGTATGCCGACCCGCGCGATCCGGAGCAGTTCGGGTGGGCGTTGAGCCAGGCATGGGAGGACCGCGAGTTGCGAATGTCCCTGATTCAAAAGGGACGCGACAACGTGCGGCGATTTAGTTGGGAACAGGCGGCGGAGCAAACTTCAATGGTGTACCGCCAGGTGCTCGGGATTCCTGACAAGAGGACCGTCTACGCATGAACATTACGGCGGCCAGTCCGGAAAGCAAACCGCAGTCAGGGAATCACGTTGTGTCCAATGCCGGCTGGCTCACCATTGGGCAAATCGTGCGACGGGCACTGCGGCTGGGCGTGCTCTTGCTCGTCGCGCGCTTACTCGGGAGTGAAAGCTTCGGGGCTTACGCTCTCTTGCTGACAGTTGTGGAATTGGTGGCGCTCATCAGTGGCTATAGCTATGGAGATTTCCTCACCCGCGAGGTGGCCAGACAGCCGGAAGCGGCCTGGCCTCTGGCAAAAAAGATTACCCAGATACGCCTTGCCTATAGTGTTCCCTGCGTTGCCATTGCTCTCGTGCTGCTAGCAGCCCTGCGATTTCCGGCATCCCTGGTTCTGAATGCCGCCCTGTTTTCCCTTGCGCTGGTTCCGCGTGCGGCCGGCGAATCCGCGCAGGGAATCATGAAAGGTCTGGGAAGGTTCCGGCTCCTGTTGTGGGTGGAACTTGCACAGGGAGCCATTCTTCTGTTCGTTGCCCCGCTGCTCATCTTCAAGGGCTTTGGAATCAAAGGCGTGATTGTGGCGGAAATTCTTGCGGCCTTGGGCGGCGCCGTGGTCTCGGTCCTGGCGATTGCGCCTGCCCTGGATTTCACAGCGTCCCACCTGCGCCCCTTCCGCGAGGTGGCGCGAGCCACGGTTGCGTTTAATGTCTACCCTTTCATTGTCACGATCTATGATCGTGTGGATGTGGTTCTACTTTCGCGATTGGCGGGTAACGTGGCAACCGGCATCTATGCTTTACCCTACCGCGTCTTTGCCAGCCTCTCCATCGTGCCGTATGGCATTATGGGCGCGCTGCTGCCGGTCCTCTCTTCTTCCGGGGGGAGTCAGTTTTCCGCGCTGAATCAGGAGACGCGCCAGCATTGCGGCAGGGCCATGAAATTTCTCTATCTCGCGGCATTGCTGGCCGTGCTGGTGACGCTGGCATTTGCGCGCCCGCTAATTCTCGCTGTTCTGGGGCAGAGCTACTCCGGGTCAATCGTGACCATGAAAATTCTGGCTTGGGCGAGCATCCCTGTTTTTCTAAATCACGCGCTCAACGTTCTGCTTCTGGCGGCGCGTAAAGAGAAGATCTTTATTTGGACCGCGAGTATCTGCACCGTTTTTAATATCTCGGCCAACCTGGCGCTGATTCCTCATTTCTCGTATGTCGGAGCGGCCGTAGTCACCCTGTTGACTGAACTCTTGCTCTTGGCGCAAAACTGCTACTTGACTACAAAACATCTGGGCCAAATGGTATTTCCCCAGGACGCCGCCAGGATTACGGTGGTCTTTCTCCTCATCCTGGCCGGCTTTCTGACCGTGAAGCAGTGGGCTCCTGAGGTTCTGGCGGGTGCGGCCGCATGTGCGGCATTCGCCGTGTTTGCCATCAGGATCAGCAAAGGTCTGTTGCGCGGACCTAAGGCGATTGGGTACTGGCAGCCGGAAACACCGTGAACCATGGCGAATAACGGCAATCTCGCAATTGCGTTTGACACTTGGTCGCTGGGAAGCCGTTTCCGCAATCACGGAATCTATGTGTATACCAGGAACTTGCTGGAGAGTTTCCGGCAAATGGCGGCGGAACATTCAGTCAATATCTTTCCTTTGGTTTGTTCCGGGGCGAACAACGACGCCAACGCGTATCAGGATGCTTCTGGGTTCCATCCTCGCCAGGCGCGTCTGTTGAGGTTTGGCAGGCTGTGGCGCTTTGGTGGCTCCTGCGTGTCGGCCTTTGCGGCCGAATCGGATGTGATGTTCTGTCCCTCGGGCACGGTCTTTCCAGTCAAAGGGCTTGTTCCCGTAGTCGCGACCATTCATGATGTAACGCCTGTAGTGATGCCCTCACATTCCAGGAGGATCTCCTCCATGCTGCGCTTTCAATTGCGCAGTTCGGCGAAATATTCGCGCGCCCTGATCACGGACTCAGAATGTTCCAAGCAGGATTTGATCAATATTTACCGCTTGCCGGAATCCAAAATATCGGTTGTGCATCTCGGCTACGATAAGAACAATTTCAATCCCGAGCCGCCCGATCCCGACAGGCAGCACGAACTGCTGGAGAGGCTGGCAGTTCGCAAGCCTTATGTCCTGCACCATGGAATGATCCAGCCACGAAAGAACCTGGTGCGCTTGATCAAGGCATATCGCCTGATGCTCGAACGCAACGGTAGTCTGGATCTCGACCTCGTTTTGGCAGGGCCCATGGGTTGGCAGTATGACGAAATATTGTCCGCGGCAAATGAGAAAACGGCCATGAAAGGACGAGTCGTTTTTCCGGGCGCGCTCAGCGATGCAGACCTCGCTCTCCTGATCAAGGGTGCATCGCTGTCCGTGATTCCGTCGTTGTACGAAGGCTTTTGCCTGCCCATGGTCGAGTCCATGGCCTGCGGAGTGCCAACCATTGCCGCCGATACATCATGCTTGCCTGAAATTTCCGGGAATGTGCTGCGTTACTTCGATCCTCTCTCGGTAGAAGATATGGCAGCCAAAGTGGAATCAGCGGTTTTCGATACAGGCCTGCGGCAGCAGCTACGGATCGGCGGTCTGGACAGGGTCCGGATCTTTAGTTGGGAGCGGTGCGCGCGCGAAACGCTTGCAGTGCTGATTGCAGCCGGGAAGCATTCCACGAACGGACAGGGCAGGGAATAGATGGATCATCTGCCACTCACGCACAGCCTGCGGTACAGCCGTCCCAGTGGCGTGGTGGAAGCCTTGTTGATCATCACCGCAGTCGCCACTGCCGCGGCTACGGTTGAAGAGCCTTTGGTGGCTCCGTTGATCGTGGCCGGTGCGGTCTTCATGCTCGCCGCTGCCCGCTTCAAGCCCTTGCTGCTGTTCGTCGTGTTTTTTCTTCCGGTATCGCCAATTCTCCAATGGGCGCTCCCCATTCATGATCTGGGGACACTGGTCCGGTTGGCCATGTTTCTGGGGACCTTCGCTGCCAGAGTAATTTACCGGGAGCCCCTCCGGAAGTGGTTGCTCTCGGGCAAATTGACGCAGGCCATCCTTGCTTACTGCCTGATTGCCGTGGTCTCCGCTGTTGTATTCAACAAGCCCTCGGATGCTGCGCTCCGCGAACTGATGCGCCTGGTTTCCTATCTGTGTTTCTACTATGTGATCATCGGCTGGGTTGAGACGGAGCAGGAGATCAGGAGCATTTTCAGGGTCCTGCTGTTCTCAACCATCGTGGTGACTCTATTTGGCTTCTATCAGGCCGTAATCGGCGACTACTCGAGTGTCTACAATGCTCTTTATCCCATCCAGGAAGATGCCCTGAAGATTGGCGATTGGTCAGGCCGCATTACCTCATTCCTTAGTCATTACAACGGCCTTGCGGGTTATTTGAACATGGTGCTGCCCTTCGCTCTGGCGATAGGGGTCTTTTCCCAGGGCTGGCTGCGGCGAATGGGGCGCGTGACCTTTGTTTTGGGAAGCGTGGCGGTCTTGCTGACCCAAAGCCGTGGCGGGTTGATAGCGTTCGCTACCATCCCTTTGGTTGCGGCCTGGTTTCTGCCGGCTTCACCGAGGACCAGGTTCAAATGGATGGCACGGGTATGCCTGGCGCTGGTTGTGGCCGGAGTTGCCGCAGGATTCATGTTCGAGAGGCTTTCGAGCGTGGATGACTTTACCAGCGTCACGCGTCTGGCAATCTGGGCCGGTGCGGCTGGAATGTTTCTCTCAGCGCCGTGGATGGGCGTAGGTTTTGGCAATTTCAGTACGATGCTTGGAGATTTCGTCCCCGTAACCGCGGGAACCATGCTTGAGGCCCACAATTTATATCTGGAATTACTTGCCGAAAGTGGTGTGGTTGGCTTGATCGGTTATGCCGTTCTGGTGGTCATCTTTTTCAGGACTGCCCTCCGGCACTATCGCAAGCCTCTTGACGAGATCGACCGTATTGTTGGATTTGGAGCCGTGGCCGCCATGGCGGCCATACTCATGCATGGGACTGTGGATTACATCTTTCATCATGGGCCCCAGGCTTCTTCTTTATTTTTCCTGATTCTTGGTTTGCTTGCGGCCAACGAGCGCCGGAGAAAATCTGCAGAGGCTTCCAGCTAGAGGCTGGCAGCTACAGCATTTTATTTTTTAGTGTAGGCGGCGCGCTAGAGCGTTCTGGCTAAAGCGAAAAACGATTTAGCCACGAATTAACGCGAATGAACACGAATCGGAATGCGGTACCAAGAGTCTCTGGTTCTCGCAACCATCCCAACCACGCCTGCCGGAATGGTTGCGTGAACCAGAAACTCTCTCGAAAAACGAATCGTCATCCCGAACGCCGTCAACGGAGCGCGCGTTCTCTTCAGCGCGCGTAGTAGGCGTGAGGGACCTTGCGTTGTGATTGGAGATTCCGGCGAAGCTGAACGCTTGTTCCGAAGGAAACCGAACGGCATTCCGGGATGATCTCGAACACTTGAAGCGGCCGGAGCGCGAAGCGCTCTGAATCGCACCCGCCAAAAACGCATCGGACGGTGCATCCCCGCACGCCGACTGAAACCGTTGCCTGGGCCCCCTTGTCTTGTATATGCCTTGACACGTATATGCTCTGTGAAGTATATTAAGAGAGTGGAATCTGTGTTTGAAATCATTGCGGAGCCGAACCGCCGCGCGATATTGAGCCTCCTGGTCTCGTCACAACAGTCGGTTGGAGAGATCGAGCGTCAACTTCGTATGCCGCAGCCGACCGTGTCAAAGCACCTGCGAGTGCTGCGAGAGGCCGGTTTCGTGGAATCCACGGTGGACGCACAGCGCCGTCTCTATCGGCTGAAACCTCAACCACTTCAGGAGGTGGATGCCTGGCTGGCTCCGTTCCGCCGGTTCTGGTCCGCTCACGTGGATGCTCTCGAACGCCACCTCGATCGCATCGGCCAAGATCAAGCAACACTAACGAAAAGGAAGACAAGGAAAAGAAGATGACCGATCGCGAGCAGTACACACCAGGTCCGGCCAGCGGGGCGCAGGTACGAAAAGACGGAGAGAAGTGGACGCTCATTCTCGTGAGAGAACTGCGCCACTCGCCGGAAAAAGTCTGGCAGGCGCTTACCGACCCAGCGCATCTGCGCGAGTGGGCTCCCTTTGAAGCCGATGGGAGCCTGGGTACGGTTGGAAGCACGGTGAAGCTCGCCACGGTGGGAGCGCCCACGCCGTATGTTTCCGAAACAACAGTGACGCGAGCCGACGCTCCCAAGGTGCTTGTGTACAACTGGGGTGGCAACGATATCCGGTGGGAACTCGAGCCGCTCGGCAGCGGCACGCGCCTCACGCTGTGGACCAGCATCGATCGCCGCTTCATCTCAATGGGCGCTGCTGGGTGGCACATTGCTTTCGATGTTCTGGATCGGCTTCTGAGCGGAACTCCCATCGGCCGCATCGTTGGTGGCGAGGCGATGAAGTTCGGCGGCTGGCAGCGATTGAACGCCGAGTACGCAAAGCAGTTCGGTATTGAAACCCCCAACTGGCCGCCTCAGGCGGCTCAAAAGTCGTGAATCGAGGAGGAAGAACCCCATGGAATCGACCCTGCAGAATCCGGCCCTCGTCGCTGCCAAGACCACCCACAAAGCCAAGACCATCGTCTATTGGAGCGTCACCGCGCTCTTTTGCCTGCAGATGAGCTTCACCGCATACGCGCAACTGCGCCTGCCGCAGGTGGCGGAGGCGTTCACCCACCTTGGCTTCCCCGCCTACTTCCGGGTGGAGCTCTCGTGGGCCAAGCTCCTCGGCGTGGTGCTGTTGCTTGCGCCGGCGCCTTCGCGGCTCAAGGAGTGGGCCTACGCCGGCTTCGCCATCAACCTTGCCTCGGCGCTGATCGCGCACCTCTCTGTGGGCGATGGCCCGGAGGCGTGGGGCCCGGCGGCGGCCACCAGCGTGCTCTGGGGGCTCTCATACTTCTTCTGGCGCCGCCTGCAGTCCACGCCGGCGAGCGCCTGACCGCGGTTTAGGTCGTAGGAGTGCAAG
>DATMMY010000076.1:0-8374 GCA_035569515.1 Candidatus Solibacter sp.
AACTTCCATGCTCTCCTGGATTTTTCAATCGGCGGGAAAAGATCCGTCATTTCTGATCGGGGGGATCGCGGAAAATTTCGGCAGCAGCTTTGCCTTAAAGCAGGGCAAGCATTTCATTATTGAAGGCGATGAGTACGATACCGCATTCTTCGACAAAGGCCCTAAGTTTCTGCACTATTTTCCTCAGTCCATCATTCTTACGTCCGTGGAATTTGATCATGCTGATATCTACCCGGATCTTGAATCGGTCAAGACCGCCTTCAAGCGCCTGGTGAACCTGGTTCCACGCCGAGGCAAAATCATTGCCCACGACGCGAATAACGACGCGAATAATGACGCGAACAACGACGCGAATGCCAACGTGGATGAATGCGTCGCGCGCGCCTTCTGCCCGGTGGAGCGCTATGGCATGAAGAAAGGCTCGCACTGGCAGATCACCGATATACGGTTTGAAACGGAGCGGACTCTTTGGTCTGTCCTGAAGGAAGGGAAACCATGGGCGGAATTCGAGTTTGCGCTGGCGGGCGAGTACAACGTGGTGAACGCCACAGCGGCGGCCGCGATGGCCACGCATTACGGCATTGAGCCACAGGCCATTGCCGAAGCCCTTAAGACTTTCAAGAGCGTAAAGCGCCGTCTGGAGGTAAAGGCCCAGCTGGACGGTATCACCATAATTGACGATTTTGCTCATCATCCCACGGCGATTGCGGAGACCTTAAAAGCCATCCGCACTCGTTATCCGGGTGTGCGGCTGTGGGCTGTTTTTGAGCCACGCTCCAATACGCTGCGCCGCAAAGTATTCGAAAAGGAGCTGGTGAAAAGTCTGGCGCTTGCGGACCAGGTAGTGATCGCCAGCATCTTCAAGCCGGAAGCCGTACCGGAAAACGAGCGGCTCACTACCGGGGCAATTGTTTCCGGGCTTACCAGGCTTCGAAAGCCGGCGCGGGAGATGAAAGATGCTGATGCCATTGTCGATGCAGTGACCCCCGAGCTGCGAAGCGGTGACGTCGTCGCCATTCTTTCGAACGGCGGCTTTGGAGGGATTTACGAGAAACTGCCGCGCAAACTGGAGGAGCTGCGGACGGCGCGGCGGCCATGATTGGATTTCTCCGCACTGTGCTGGCAGGATTGTTCTTCCTGGTTGTGATTCCGCCAGGGGCCCTGGTCCTTTTTCCCTGGACATTCATCTCCGGCAAAGTCAGCCTGATTTACGCCACCGCAATGCTGATCACCCGGACCGCTGTCTGGCTTACGGGAACCAAAGTGGAGGTACGCGGCCTGGACCAGATCGATCCCAATGGCACGTACATCTTCATGTCCAACCACGTCTCCAACTTGGATCCGCCAATTCTCATCACCCATATTCCCCGTAGGACCTCGGTATTGGTGAAGAAAGAACTCTGGCGCATTCCCATATTGGGTAAGGCGTTCACGATAGGAGAGTTTGTTCCGGTAGACCGCCGCAACCGCGAATCCGCCATTGAGAGCATCCGGCGCGCTAGTGAGGTCATGCGCCACGGCATCAACATGATGGTCTATCCGGAAGGCACCCGTTCACCCGACGGACGCCTGCTTCCGTTCAAGAAAGGCCCGTTTCATCTGGCAGTAGAGACCGGCGTTTCCATCGTGCCCGTGACCATTCTGGGGACCGCCGAAATCATGCCCAAGGGAAGCAGCATCGCTAAAGGTGGCACAGCCACAGTCATTTTCCATCCACCCATAGACCCGAAATCATTCAAATCCCGCGAAGAGCTGATGCAAGCAGTAGCCGAGATAATCGAAAGCCCCCTGCCGCCAGAAAAACACGCCAAAAGGGAGAATCACCAAACGGCTAAAAAAGATGGTGTAAACAAAGAAAAGCTCGTCTGAAAAAGACCATGGAGCACAGCCGCCCCGGCTGTGTTGTTTTTGAACTTTAATCAGATCAGTGGTAAATAAATTTCGCAGCATCCTGAGTAAGCCGTATCTCCATGGTCCCTTCATCATCCTTACGGATAGCCGGGCCGGGAAATCTTCTGATTTTTCCTTGAGCATCAGTGAACTCTATATTCATGGCGCCATTCTCGGTGGGTTTAATCGTATATTGAAAAGTCTTTCCGGCGGCCAGTGAGGGAATTCCAAATGTAGCGCTGGGATAATCCACGATGATATTGGAGAGCTTCTCCGCGCTGGTATTGATCAGGTTGACCTTGATCACCCGCGAATGCGAGCATCCAGCCAGCAGCAGGGCCGTAACAACCAGCCAGTATTTTGCGGATGTCATGGCTGCTACTTCTTTTCTATGGCGCGGGCGCTGAGCACCACGCCATTGCGGTTATCGTGCAGCTTGAGGGGGAAGACCAGGATGTTCCAGTTCCAGCGGTCGGATTTAGTGGGCAGATGTGGGAGTCCGCGGAAGCTGCGATCCACGTAGGTCTCCCGCGTATCTGCGACGGTGCGGATAATGTCCTTCCACTCCGCGCCCAGCTCCGGAAATTCTTCAAACATGTTCTTGCCCGTAAACCAGGTCCGCTTTTTTTCGTAGAGCCGGGCGAAGTATTCATTCACATAAAGCCATGTCCCGTCGCGGTCCAGGATCTCCATGACTACGTCATCGCCAATGGCCATGGCGATCCTCGAATAGAAAAAGCTGCGAGCGTCCACCACCACCGGCTTGCCTCTGCGTTTGGCTTCAAACGAGTGGAGCGCCGCCAGCAGGTCGTCCACTGAGCTGTAGCCTTTGAGCAGATGCATGTCTTCAATGCCGCCGAACTTCCGCTCCAGCGTGGCGGAAAGAATAATGATGGGCACTTCCGGACGTTTATCGCGCAATGACTGCGCTACTTCGGTGCCGAACTTGCCGGCGCCCAGGTGATAGTCGAGCACGGCAATATCAATTTTGCTGAGATGGGCCTCTGCTTCATCTACCGACGAGGAGGTTATCGCCTCATAACCGTTCTGTCGCAGGATCGCGGCCCGCAAGATCAGGTTATCTTGCCGGTCATCCAACAGAAGCACTGAGATGGGTTTTTTGGCTTCGGCTTTGCCTGATTCCATGCGCGGGTCACTCAAACTGCGTCAGATTCCTTCTGCTCCCTGCTTCCGCCTTCTTTGGCTGCCCGGTTAGATGCGATTCGAACAGCTTTGGCCAACTCAGGTAGTTTATTAAATATCGCCACGCTGCGCAGCCATTGTTTATTGTCGAAGCCCGGGGAGCCGCTGATCATCCTGCCGGGCTCTATATCATGCGACGTCGCGCTTTGGGCGGTCATAATCACTCCATCGCCGATCTTGCAGTGACCGGCAATGCCCACCTGTCCGGCCAGGATCACGTTGCGGCCCAGCTCAGTAGAGCCGGCCATGCCCGTTTGTGCGCAGATCATGCTGTTTTCGCCGACCGTACAGTTGTGAGCGACCTGTACCAGGTTATCAATCTTCGTCCCACGGCCAATGCGGGTCTCTCCCAGGGTGGCGCGATCAATGCAGGAGTTGGCCTGGATCTCAACGTCGTCTTCCAATACTACCTTGCCGGCCTGTGGAATCTTCTGCCAGCGTCCCTCGTTGTCCTTGGCAAAACCGAAACCGTCGGAACCTACCACCACGCCGTTGTGGAGCAATACGTTATCGCCGATCTCGCAGTACTCCCGTATGGACACATGCGAATGCGCAAAGAAGTTCTTCCCGATCTTTACTCCACGGTAAATCACCACATGCGGCAGGAGAGTGCAGCCCTCGCCGATCTCAACCTCAGCTTCAATGGCCACATAAGCGCCCACGGAGGCCCCTTTGCCAATTCTGGCCGAAGGATGGATCACAGCCGCAGGATGAATGCCGCGCTCGTAGCCTACTGGCATGTGGAACAGGGTCACGGCGCGGGCATAGCCATATTGTGGATTCTTGGTGCGTAGCAGCGGTTTATCGAGCGCCGGAAAGCGGTCGTCCACAATCACGGCAGACGCCTGCGTAGTCTTGGCCAAGGGCGCATACTTCGGATTAGAGACAAACGTGACCTGGCCGGGAACCGCCGCTTCAAGCGTAGCGATCCCGGTGATCTCCACGTCCGCATCGGCCGGCTCCAGCCGTGCCTCAATCCTGGCAGCCAATTCTTTGAGCTTCATGAGAGTTGCACCACTTTCATACCCATTGTGAACACGAGCTAACGATATTGCATGTTTCACCGCTAAGGTCGCAAAGGGCGCGAAGGAAACAAGAGCCTCGAAACACAGCGGACGCAACGCAGCATAGCCGCAACCAAAGAAAGGTTAAAACCCACCACGGTAATACGGAGGCCCGGAGAAACCTATTCGTGTCCATTCGCGCAAATTCGCGGCCCAGCGTTTTGATTTCCTCTGTGTTCCTTTGTGGCCTCTGTGGTTAAAGGGTTTGATCTTGTTTCCTTTGCGCCCTTTACGTGCTTCGCGGTAAAAGTTTTTGATTTGGCCAATTGCCAATTGCTATCTGCCAATTGCTCACTCATTAAACAAGGCAACAGGGTTTGATCTTGTTTCCTTTGCGCCCTTTGCGCCCTTTGCGTACTTTGCGGTAAAAGCTTTTGATCTGGCCAATTGCCAATTGCTATCTGCCAATTGCTCACTCATTAAACAAGGCAACCTGCTGAGCATCTTCTGCGCGTTTCCTTCGACCCTGGGGATGTCCGATCACCGCCAGTACGCTGATCTCTTCCAGTGCAGACTTTGGAACAAAGATTCGCTGGATATTGCCGCGCGTATCGGGTGGGGTGATCAGGTATCCCTCGGGAGCCATCTGGTTGAGGTCATTGGGCATCATGCCTTCCAGAATGTCGTTGTCGGTAAACTTGAGCCGCACCCACAGCCCCTCCATCCGGGGGCGCGTGGTAAACGTCTTGCGCGCCGGACTCGCTGCATCGTTGAAGTCCCGGACAAAGTCCACGCTCTTGATCTCGCGCAGATCAATCAGCACCACTTTGCCGGAGGGATTCAGCAGCTCCAGCTTGCCTTCCACAATGTAATTGGGTGAAACGTATCCGCCTGCGGAGTCTCTCCCCATCTTACGGACGATCACTTTTTTGTGGGTAGAAGGCATGGTTCGCTGATTGATTCTCGCACGAATTCAGGGGGTATCAAGCCGTGCATCAGAGTTTTACAGCCAACAGTAGCCAAACGGTTAACCTTTATGATATCGTCTGTGGTTTGCTTGTCACTGCTGGTAGGCCATCTAAGTCTTGTATAAAGTGCAACTTACAGAAAACTGTAGAAGGCCGTTAATGATTCTGGTACCGGCCGGAGAGCTACGGGTGTACTCAGGGCGGGGCGGACATAATACCTGATGGCCGACTTTATCTATCTCATGGAGACCCGGCTGTCGCCGGACCAACAGCGGGCGCTGGCGCTAGTGACCGAGGTCGTTCGCGCTCAGCAGCTCAATGTATACCTCACCGGCGGAGCCGTGCGTGACATCCTCAGCGGCTTCGTGATTCGCGATCTGGATTTCTCCGTTCAGGGCAACGCTCTCAAGCTGCAAAAGGATTTTGAAAAGGCCGGCGCGGTATTGGAGTCCGTTGACGAGCCCACGCGCACCATCCATCTGCTGTTGCCCGGCAACGTCCGCGCCGAGGTGACCAGCACCCGGTCCGAAAAATACGAGAAGCCCGGCAAGCTCCCTGAGATCACCCCCGGAACGATTTATGACGATATGCGCCGCCGCGATTTCACGGTGAATGCCATGGCGCTGTCCTTGAATCCCGGCTCCCGCGGATTGCTGACCGATCCCTTCAACGGCATGGCCGATATCGAGGCCAAAGTCCTGCGCGTCCTGCACAACTACGCATTTTATGAAGAGCCTTCACGGCTCATTCGGGCCACGCGTCTGGCCGCGCGCTTCCACTGGACTCTCGAAGAGCGTACCCAGGCCCGGTATGATGCCGCCAAGGAAAACAACTACATCGAAAACGTGGGCGACCGTCCCCTGGGGCACGAGGTCGAGCAGCTTGCCCATGAAGAAGATCCCCTTGGCGTATTAAAGGCGCTGGAGAAAGAGGGCTGGCTGAAAGTGCTGGTTCCGCACTTCTCCATGGCCAAAGTGGATACAGCGGGCCTGACCCAGCTATCCAAGATCAAGCAGCAGATGCAGGAGATCGGCCTGAACCCGGATGCCAGCCCTATTGTCATGTATTTTCTTACGCACAAGTTGGGCGATAAGGAAGTCTCGGGTATCCAGAAGCAGATTCCCAATAAAGGATTTGTACAGAGGTGGCGCAATCTTGAAGATGATGCCAGGGATTTTGCCAAGCAACTGAACGCCAAAGACCTGGCTATTCCGTCGCACGCCTGGAAATTCCTGATGCAGAGCCGCCCGGAGACGCTTTTGTTTACGGCGATCACCGCTCGCCCCGGTGCGGCAGAGCAGCGAATTAAGAATTTCCTGACCAAGTGGCCGCTGACCCGTCAAAAGCTGCCATTTCCGGAGATGGCGGAGATGCGCATCACTCCGGAACTTCCCGAGTACAAAAAGATTCTCGACGAAGCCTTCCTCCTCCTGCTGGATGGCAAGCTGCGGAACCATACCGAGATCGTCAAGTTCCTTGAGCCTTACAAGCCGCCGGAGCCGCCGCCTCCACCAGCTCCAGTGCGGCGAGGCCGCGCGGCCAAGAAGGAAGCCCCGGCGGCCGCGGCGCCCGAAGGCGCTGTTCCCAAAAAACGCGGACGCAAACCCAAATCGGCAATCGCGGCAGCCGCTCCTGTAGCTCCAGCAGCAGCGCCCGCGGCTACGGCGCCCGACCAGGCGGCAGCTGTAGCAAAGGAAGCAAAAGTCAAAGGTCCCGGTAAGGCCGAAGCAGCAAAACCCCCCGCCAAGGGAGAAGTAGGAAAAGCCCCCGCCAAGGGAGAATCCGTAAAGCCGGAATCAGCAAAGGCCCAGGTAAAAACACCAGCAAAAGCAGCGGCAGGCAAAGCCGCGCCAGCCCACAAGCCCGCGACCAAGAAACCAGCCAAAGCAGAAAAACCCAAGCCCGCAGCAAAGCCGGCAAAAAAGAAGCCCGCGCCAGCAAAAAAGCCCGGGAAAAAGAAGTAGCTGAGAAACAGCAATTAGCAGATAGCAATTGGCAATTAGCCAGAATCTCGGCCCCTTGCTTTTCGATCAGTGGTTTCAGTGAAAATCAGTGGTAAGAATCTTTCCGGCCAATTGCTAATTGCTCCTTCTCAATCAGCGTCTGAGAAGCAGCAATTAAGATAGCAATTGGCAATTAGCCAGAATCTCGGCCCCTTGCTTTTTGATCAGTGGTTTCAGTGAAAATCAGTGGTAAGAATCTTTCCGGCTAATTGCTATTTGCCAATTGCTCCTTCCCAATCAGCGTCTATCCGCGCAAATCAGCGGTAAAAAAGGTTTTGTTTTTCCGATCAGTGGCCTCAGTGCAAATCAGTGGTAAAAAGTTCTTTCCGGCTAATTGCTAATTGCCCCTCCCAAGGCTGCTTTATAATGGACACAGTACCCGCCCATGTCAGAATTCGTCCATCTTCATCTCCACACCGATTACTCACTCCTGGATGGCGCTTGCGACGTTGAAAAGCTCGTCAAACGGGTTTCGGAAATAGGCCAGAAGGCCGTGGCCATGACCGATCATGGCAACATCTACGGTGCAGTCCATTTTGTTGACGCCGCCCAAAAAGCCGGGATCAAACCCATCGTCGGTTGCGAGCTTTATATCTGCAAGAAAGACGATCATCGTGCGCCTCCCGAAGGCGATTCGTATAACCATCTCCTGGTGCTGGCGGAAAATGAAGAAGGGTACCGCAACCTGATCAAGATCACCTCTGAGGCATCCATGCACGGCTTTTATTACAAGCCGCGCGTGAGCAAAAAATTTCTGGCCGAGCACTCTAAGGGACTGATCGGGCTTTCCGGCTGCCTGGCTGGTGAGGTCTGCGAGCAGTTACTGGCTGGAAAATATGAGGCCGCCCGCGCTGCCGCCGGGTCCTATCGCGAGATTTTCGGCAAAGACAATTTCTTTATGGAGATTCAGGACCAGGGTCTGGAAGAGGAGCGCCGCATTCATGGCGATCTTTTCCGTCTGGAAAAAGAGCTGGGTATACCCATGGTGGCCACCAATGACAGCCACTATCTCTGTGAAGATGACGCCCACGCCCAGGACGTTCTCATCTGCGTCCAGACCGGGAAATCCATTCATGACACCAACCGCCTGAAATTCCAGACCGACCAGTTCTTCGTGAAGACCGGCGAGGAGATGGCCCACGTCTTCCGCGACCGGCTGGATGTTCTCAAGCGCACGCTGGCTATCGCCGAGCGCTGCGACTTCAAGCTCAACAAAATCAAGAACCCGTTTCCCGAATTTCAGGTGCCTGCCGGCTACACTCTCGATAGTTATTTCGAGCACGTTGCCCGTGAAGGCTTTGCCCGC
>DATMMY010000077.1:0-5016 GCA_035569515.1 Candidatus Solibacter sp.
ATCAGACTCTGCGATGCCCATCTCCTGGGCCTTGCGCACCGCCTGGTCCAATTCGAGTCCAGCTTCCATGCCTGCCAGCACAACGTTGGTGGTGGAGTTGAGAATGCCCCGGAATCCGGTAACGTGTACCGCCGGGAGCGATTCCCGGAACAGGGAGAAAATCGGCACGCCATCCATCACCGTGGATTCATAAAGAAACCGGCGTCCTCTTGAACTGGCCAGTTCCGATAGTTCGTGCAGCGCAAACACCACCGGCCCCTTGTTGGCGCTGATGGCATGTGCCCCATATTCCAAGGCCGCCTGGATGTGCTCGATGGCAGGTTGTCCGTTGTGCCGGTTCAATGACGATGCCTCAAAGAGGACATCCGCCCGAGCAGCTTCAAGCCAGTCGCGAACTCCCTGTGCAGTGGGTTTCATGCGGAGCCGCAGGTCTTCATCCAGCAATTCATCTGGAGCCAACCCGTCTGCCGAGGCAATCCAGCCCAGGCTGCGGCTGGCGATTCCGGTAATCCTCCATTCAATGCCATATTGCTGTCGCAACTCGTCGGACTTGCGCTGCAGCAGCCTGACCAGCGCGCGCCCCACGTTGCCAAACCCGACAATGCACAAATTGAAGTTGCGGCGTTCCATGGTCATGATTCAGTCAGGATATCAGCCCTCAGAAAACATGGGATGTCATCAGAAACACGGGGTGAGAAATACGGGTGCCCCACTCTTCGCGTTTTTTGCGAAGGGTGGGCTTGAAATCAGTGGCAATATCGAATTTCCTTTGCGTCCTTAGCGTCCATTGCGGTAAAAATTCAAATTAGAGGCCAGAGCACAGCACATGAACATGAACATGAATGAAGACCGGCTGCAAGCGCACAGAACATTTTTCGCCAACCTGCTTACCGCCAGCATTGGCCAGCCGAAGGGAAGGCTCACCGAGGCTTTTGCATCCACGCCCCGGGAGCATTTCGTTGGACCAGGCCCATGGAGCATTTTTACCGCATCCGGCTACATTGAAACTCCGTCGGATGATCCGGCCTTTCTGTACCAGAATGTAACGGTCGCCCTGATCAAAGAGAAACGCATCAACAACGGGGAGCCAATCCTTCATGCAGCCAGTCTTGCCGCCCTGAACGTGAAAGAAGGCGAGACCATCGTACATATCGGCGCAGGGGCTGGCTATTACACGGCCCTGCTTGCCCGCCTCACCGGCCCAACCGGAACAGTAGTCGCATATGAGATCGAACCCGAGCTTGCGCGCCGAGCTACGACTAACCTCGCGGATTTGCCCAACGCAACCGTCCACGATCAATCAGGTGCAGAGAGGCCGTTGCCCGGCTGCGACGTTATCTATGTCAACGCCGGAGCCACCGCCCCGCTCGATACGTGGCTGGATGCATTGCGTCCCGGGGGACGCCTGCTGTTTCCTCTGACTCCGGCGGAAGGCCCAGGCGGAATACCCGGCGCCGGCGCTATGCTGCTGGTAACGCATGTGTCGCCCAGTCATTTTGACGCCCGCTTTCTCTACCCGGTGATGTTCATCTCATGTGTCGGCGCTCGCGATGACGAAACCGCAAAGAAACTCTCGGAGGCGTTCAAGCGTGGCGATATGAAAAACGTGCAGTCCCTGCGCCGCAATACGCCGCCCGATGAAAGTTGCTGGTGCTCAGGGAACGGCTGGTGGCTTTCTACGGCCAAACAGCTTGTGGAAAATGGTCATTAGGTGTTTGATCTGTGTCAGGGCACAGCTTGTCCTAGAGGTGAGCTTGCGAGCCGAAGGAAGTTTACTCGTGCCGAAAATGTTTAGAATTAACTGGGCTTTAGCCCCTGCAGATCCATGGCGAGGACGAAAAAGGATTTTTTCCCACAAGTAGCGAGTACCTCGAAATACCAGTCATGGGGCACAACCTGACGGTTTTGCCCTCGCGTGGACAATTGTTGCGGAACCACGGCGGCCGGCATCCGCAATTGCACCGGCTCTGCTATGGCACCACCGACGCCGCGCGGCCTAGCGACCATGAATAGACCCACCTGCCTGCCGCAAGTCTATCCATGGTCGCGAAGGAACTAGCTCCGCGTGAGGGAGAGGCCGATGGGCTCCCTCGCGAGGTAGGTCATGAAGCCGCTACGGCTGGTGCCGCCAGTATGCTAGTGGCAGCCGACAGGGAGAGGCCGATGGGCCCTTCGCCAAAGTAAGTCATGGAGCCGCTGAGGTTGATGCCGTCAGTACTCTGGGCGTTGACTGCCACGACGCCTTGGGCGTCGCCGCGACAACCGATCACGAACTGGCCCCCGGGGTGCCATGGAGCGCTGGAGCCGCCCCACTGGTTCTCAACCTGGTAGGTGTTGGCCATGGTGCGGGTGCCTCGGAACCCGATGGGGCCCTCGCCCGCGTAGGTCATTGAACCAGTGAGGGTCTTACCGTTATCGGAACTCGATACCGCGAGGGCGACTACGGCCTGGTTGGCCCGGCAGCCGAGAACCCATTGGCCTCCCGGGTGCCATGGAGCGCCGGAGCCGCCCCACTGGTTCGCCGCGTTGTAGGCGTAGCCATCGGCGAAAGTGCCTTGGAACCCGATGGGCCCCTCGCCCGCGTAGGTCATCGTACCTGTGAATGTCTTGCCATTGTCGGATGACTTGATATCGAACGCCACCGGGTTCTGTCCATTCCGGGCGCCCAGTAGAAAGAACCCTGCGTCGTGCCATGGGGCTGTGGAGCCTCCCCATTGATTCTCCACGTGGTAGGTATTCATCGTAACTAGCGTCGCGCGGAAGCCGATGGGCCCCTCACCGACGTAGGTCATGGTGCCGGAAAAGGTTGTACCGCCATTGTTCGAGGTGATCTGGAGAGCGATTGGCAACTGGGAGCCACGGTTACCGATGTTAAAGATGCCACCGGGATTCCAAGGTGCGTTATTACCGCCCCACTGGTTCTGAACATTGTAGAGAGACATATTTTTCCTTCCGTAGTTGTTGAAGTTTAAATAGTCAACCCTTTATGCATCTTGCTATTCCTGGCGAGACGTCGTCAAGTTGGCTACTTATGGGAAACAACGACAGATGATCAAATGTCCCTTCATATATTTATGTTAAAAGTATATAAATAGCAATCGGAGTAAAAATCTGTTAGGGCACACGCTTAAAGTTGCGTAGTACTCTTTAGAAAACTCTTATAGTCAGTAGCTTTCTACCCGCAGTTGTTGTTTTGATACCCGGCACAAGTGATAGAGCCAATGAGGTTAGCATAGCCAAGGTTATATTCTTGATTAGGCGAGGCTGGTAGGCGACAGCGGCTACCTGCAGATTTTTTAATTTACGGCTCTATGGCGCCGTCAACTGCAAAGGACAAAGGATCAAGCTGGGATTCATCGCAAAAACTGAACCAATCAGTCGTACGCCTGGCGCAGCACTAGAGGATTTACCAGTCAATTCGAATAGTTATTCCTTTAAATAGATTAAATTCCTGTAATGGTATGGCAGGCGGACGAAGGAATAGCGGCGCAAGCACGTACATTTGAATAAGAAAAGGTGCGCCTCGATGTGTTTCGAGGCGCACATTCTGCTGAACATTTACCCCGTAATGTTGCTGTTGCAGCTACGCTCTGGCTACTATGCCAGATGAGGCTATTAAGGCCCGATGGGCAGAGTACCGTTCGCCAGAGTGTTGTACGGCGAGCTGCCCTGGCATCCGTGTCCGGCACTTAATCCGTGCCGCCGGAAAAGCCCCTGCGTCGCACCGAAGATCGCTAGTTATTTCGAGTGATACTCACGGTTGAATCGCGGGCTTTGCCGACCAACGCCCGCCCGGGGTCAGTGAAGCTGGATCCTAAATAGCTGCCGGATGCATCGGCGGAGCTTTCGTCCTGATCGAAATCCAGGTGACGTGTGAATGGGCCTGAGGTGAAGCTAAGGTGCTGGACGCTTTTGGTTGAGCTGGCCCCGTTTGGCTGCCAGTCAATCTGAATAAGGCCTAACGGAGAGCCGTCGGTGCAGGTGACCGTGAATGTAACCGAGAAGATGCAAGTAGTGGCCCGGAATCCGGCGACCTGGCTGGTATCCACATTCAAAGTTACATGCTGAAGGGTTTGTGCGTCGAAGGCGCTGCTGGGGATCACTCCGAAACCGGAAGTAGAGGTGGCAGAACCGTCGGGATTTTCAACAAAGCTGCCGTAAGACAGGAAGGTGTTGGTGCCGCCTGAGCCATCGGGACCGCGAAACACAGAGATATCCACCTCCCCGCCACTGACGTCAAAATGGGTCTGGGCAAACGCGTCCCGGGCATGGAAAGTTTCGGTCTGTGCGGCGGCAGGGCCGTGCACGGCAACCAGTCCAAAGCCGATCAAGAGTGCTGATAACAAAAAGCGTTTCATGGTAGTTTCCTTTTCTCCAGTCCTGCTCAGTTCTGCTTATTGATGGTGATAACGGTTTCTTTATTCGTGCCGATCTTGGAGCGGGAGCTGTCGGAAAAACTCGTGCCGAAGAAACTTCCGCTGCCGGCGGCCGTGAAGAAATCCTGATTTTTATGGGTGTTGGTCGCAGCCGGGCCTCGGGTAGTGTGGTCCTCCTCGACCAGCGTGGTGGAGCCAGCCCGAGTGCGCCGCCACTCAACCTGGATCACGCCCGTCGGCCCCGGTTGGCACGTAAACCCTGAACCCGGAGTGAAGGTACATGCGGTGATGATAAACCCGCTGGCCTGGCTGGTATCCACGTTCAAGGTGGCATGGTTAGGGCCGTTGGTTTGAAAGGCGGAATCTGGAATCACGCCGGCGCCGTCGAGAAACACAACACCATTGGCGGTGGGAACAAAAGCGAAAATAACTAGAATCGTGTTATTGGTGAAACAGGGGTCTCCGATGCAGCCTCGGGCTGCGAATATATCCACAAGAGACCCGTTTGCGTTTGAAAATGTTTCGGCAAACTCTCCAGAAGTATGGAAAGTGGTTGATTGTGCGCTTGCCATGCCTTGCGCGGCAAGCAGCAAAGTACTCAAGAGGGTTAGAACCCAGAACCGTATCATAGGAAAGATCC
>DATMMY010000078.1:0-8004 GCA_035569515.1 Candidatus Solibacter sp.
ACGAACTGGCTGGAAGAAGATTGGGCTGTGAAGCTGCTGGATGCAAACAGTCCAACAAACAGAAGCAGGGTAAGGCCGCGCATCACTCCTCCACTCTGCCTTCAACCCTCGCCCACAGGGTGCCGTGTACGGCGCAATCGCGGGATATCCGAATACGCGGGGCGCTTACACTTGTAGGTGAACCGGGAGTTCCAATTTGAGTTCCGGCTCCGATAATGATCTCGTTTTCCGCCAGCAGTGGGCCTCTCACAGAGCAGTTGGATGCAATATGGATGGTCCGTGTGCTTACCAGGCTCCCCTGGACTTCAACCTGGTCGCGCAGGTGGATGTCTCCATTACCCTTGGCACTGCCGAAAATGCGGGTGCGCTCGTCCATATGGATGGACCCGGTAACAATGATGTTTCCCAGAAGCATCTCCCCAGAACCAAGATGAAGGTCGCCGTTGATACGGGAACGCCCCAGCCTTCGGGCCTCTTCAGCCAAGGGCTTGGTTTCCGGAGCGGCCGAAGCCAGATCCAATTCGCTGCCAATGGAAGTAAAGATGGTGGGCGCATGCATGCGCTCAAAGCTGCATCCAGGGGAGAGATAAATGGCTTCCTCCGACGATACCCTGCCAAAAAGGCGGCTGAGCTGCCCCACGACGATCTTGCCTTCAGCATGGAGCCAGCGAAGCACGCAGCTTTCCTCAGCCAGGTAAATGTCGTTGTCGCCCAGAAGCGCGCGAAAAGCATTGCGCCTGCCTCCGTAAAGTACGTTTCCGGCGTAAACGTCCTGGGTGAAAACCAGGTTTTCGGTCAGGGTGCACTGCTTGGCAAAAAGAACAAGCGTCTGGACCTTGTCTTCGGGAACATCATAGACGCCCGCCTTGCCCACGAGCAGTGCGTAGGCGCCATTGGGCAGCCGGGTTTCCATGATTGAGTTGCTTTCCGCGCACGCGGCAAGTTCCGGGCGCAGAGGTTCGATATAGCGCCGAAACGCCCGGGCAAAATTGCGGATGTTGCCGTCGTCTTTGCGGGTGGGCAGGGGACTGGCGTCCCGGCGCTGAAAGACCTCCATCAGCGCCGGAGCCAATGGTATAGCGATCATGACGCCGGTGGTTGCGGTTAAAGCCAAAGGAGCCCAGACCGACATCATGCGGAGGAACCCTCCACGGCGACCGGCGCAATACGGGCGCGCTCGGTCTTGTGCCAGACCATCTCCTGGCCCAGCAACAGTGCTACCGTCTGCTGCCATGCGGCCCGCGATACGCTGATCAAGCTGACCGCGAATCCCAGGAATGTAAATGGCAGCAAGCGGATCCGGATTCGCGAACCATCCAGCCGGGTAGCGGCGGCAATCTCAAAAAACGCCGCAAAGTTACCGAGCGTGGTAAAAGCCGCCAACCCCAGGACGGCGACGCCGCCTCCAATGGGCGCTCCCGTGTAGAAAAGCAGTAGCGCCAGTATCCATCCCAGCAGGAGCACGGGCGCCATCGCATAGACACCCAGCAGAAGCAGGCCATCAAGTCGTTCCCACCAGCTTACGTCCTTGCGGTGGCTGAGGGCGGCGGCATACTGCACCATGGCCTGATTATGTCCCTTGGCCCAGCGCATGATCTGCCGGATCCGGACCGGCCAGCGTTCGGGGACTTCTTCATAGCACTCCGCCCGGTTTTCGTAGACCGTCTTCCACCCGCCCATCAGCAGCCGGAAGGTCAGGTCAGTATCTTCTGCCAGCGTGTTTTCGTTCCAGCCGCCAACCTCGTCCAGAGCGTCTTTCCGGATTCCGGCTACGGTGCCACCGTATTGTGGAACAAAATGGAGATTCATCCGGGCCTGCTGGTCAACCTGGTAACCGCCCGAGCGCTCCAGATCGAGCAGCCGCGTCAGAAGTTTCTTGCCCACGTTGAGCGGCACCACCCTTCCCATCACGCTGCCCACTTCGGGGTCGAAGAAGGGAGCCACCAACTGCCGGATCAGGGCCTTTCCGGGAATGTAGTCGGCGTCGAAGACCAGGAATAGCTCGGTCCTTACGTAAGACATGGCTTCCTTCAATGCGGCGGCCTTTCCGGGTTTACCTCCGGTCCGATGAAATGGAGTTATCCGGTGGGGATACCGCTCCACAAATTCATCAATAATTGCCCGGGTGCGGTCCGTGGAACGGTCATTCACCGGGACGATCGCTAGTTTTTCTTGAGGATAGTCAACTTCCATTAAGGCGCGAAGAATGTCGGCGATTACCGCCTCTTCATTGTGGGCCGCGATCAAAACCGTCACCGCCGGCCAGTCCGCCGTATCAATATCGATGTAAGGATGGCGTTGCCCGCCCATCACGCGGTTGAGCGTGAAACAATAGTGCCGCACCGTGTAGATGCAGATAAGTAGTATCACGATACCAAAAAGGTGGAGCAGCATACGACCTCAAAAGTCCGTTTTTTCGGATCAGCAAATTTTGTAATCTAATGCGGTCGGGCATCGCCCCTCCGGGGAACAGAGATTGGGGCCCTTTACAACGATTGTTTACTTTCTAGTAAATTCTTTGCTCCACAATGAGTTAATGCGCAACTCATCGCGCAACCAGGTTCACCTCGACTTGCTCCACTCGCGCCATTCCATGGAATTGCCGCCAATGTTCCAGCAGAGGCTTTTTGCCATTGAACCAGCGTGAGAGGCTTTCTACTATCCGTTCTGCTGCACGTCCATCGCCATACGGATTTCCGCCTTCGGACATGGAACGATACGCCGCACGATTGCTGAATAACTCTGACGCCTCTTCCACAATCGCGCTGCGCGAGGTCCCTACAATTCGGGAGAGACCCATAATGGATGCTTCAGGGCGCTCGGTTACCTTTCTCAAGACCAATACCGGCTTGCCGAAGGTTGGAGCTTCTTCCTGGACGCCGCCGGAATCCGTCAGCACAAAGTAGCAACGCCGCAGCAGCGAGAGAAATCCAAAATAATCCAGGGGCTCGGTGAGATGAACGCGGTCCATATTGCCTAGAAGGCTCATGACCGTAGTGCGAACGTTGGGATTCATGTGTACGGGGTAGACAACCCGGCAATCCGGGAAACTGTGGACCAGTTCGGCAATGGCCCCGCAAATGTTCTCCAACTCAACGCCCCACGACTCGCGCCGGTGAGAGGTAATGAGAATGATCCGGCTGTCATCGTCGGGAACGCCCTCCGGCAGCGGCCGGTCCAGGGCCTTCATTTCCAGCAGCATTTTTACCGAGTCCACAACCGTGTTTCCGGTAACCGCGATCTTCTCCGAGGCGACGCCTTCCGCCAGAAGATTCTTGCGTGCGAGCGGGGTTGGAGCGAAGTTAAGTTCGGTGACCACACCCGCAAGCCTGCGATTCACCTCCTCAGGGTATGGGTTATAAATGTCGCGGCTGCGCAGCCCGGCTTCCACGTGGGCCACTGGCACCCTGCGATAAAAGGCCGCCAGCGCTGCACCAAACGCCGTGGTGGTGTCGCCCTGGATCATCAGGCAGTCCAGCGGAGTGGATTGCAGTACCGAGTCCGTTGCCTCCAGAATGCGGCGAGTAAGACTGTTCAAACTCTGATTGGGCTGCATCAGGTCAAGATCTATCTCCGGATGAATACGGAATACTTCCAGGACCTGGTCCAGCATCTGGCGATGTTGTGAAGTCGCGATCAACACCGGCTGAAATTCATCGGAGCGTTTTTGCAATTCAAAAATGACGGGTACCATTTTGATCGCTTCAGGTCGCGTGCCAAACACCACTCCAACCACAGGACGTCTGCTCATAAAGTAACCAGAATTGCTCCCGCTCACTTTGAGTGCTGGCCAAAGCCTCTGGTTGGCTCGCTAAGGTCAAAACGCGGAAACCATGTGCTTTGCATGAGGTTGTTAATAAACAGGCAACACCGGGAGTCATGAGGCCATCCACACATATACGAACGTGAGTGTCTGTAGACCCGGAGTTCTCTCTTGTCGAGTCGCAATCAATTCCCAATGCAATTTCTCGAAAGACTTCCGGTGGCGGCCTGCTCGTGCGACCGCCAGGGTGTGATAACCGAATACAACCGTCATGCGGTGGAGTTGTGGGGCCGCGAGCCATTCCCGAAAGATTTTTTTGGCGGTGCCGCGCGCTTGTATGACTCTAAAGGAAAACGCCTGGAAACCTCAGCGTGGCCGCTGGCTTTGGTCTTGCGCTCCGGACAATCGCATCGCAATACCGAACTGATTGTCGAGAAGCCGGATGGCGCGCGCGTTACCGTACTCAGCAATGCCGCGCCCGTGCATGACACTGAGGGTAGGTTAGTGGGAGCGGTGGAAGTGTTCCAGGACATCACCGAACGCCGGTGGTCGGAAGACGCGCGGCGAGTGGCGGAGAGGCTGATGGCTTCAGCGCGTGTGGCCTCTGATGTGGCTCAGCAAATCAGGAAGCCCCTGCATTCCATGACCAGTCTGCTGGAGGTTCTGTGCCTGGATGCAAACCTCAGCGCGGAAGCGCGCTCTTATACGGAATTGATCAAAGCGGAGTTGTCGCGCTTTGATCAGTTGGCCAAGCAGATGGTTCATCTTTCAATCGCCGCATAGTGCCGGCCATGGTCCGAAGAAATATGGGGATTATTTATGTTGAAGCAGGCTGATAGGTGGGAACAACCGGCGAAGCCCGTTTTGGTAACCTCCACGGAAACTTCCCAAAAAGCGAGGTATGGCGGCGGGGGCGCACGGTTCCATTATCAGCCGATCCTTCGCTATGAGATGTTCCCGCCCCGCCGCTTGAAACGCTTTGCCAGCAGCCTTGGCGTCCATGTCCTGGGGATACTCCTGCTGGTCGCTATCGGCGAGTTGCTCCCGGCGCGGCCCGTCGTGGAGCCCGTGGAGACCGCAAATATTATTCACTTGGTTGCGCCGTCCCTCCCGCGGCGGGAAGTGCCCAAGATCACGCAGCCTCCGCCCAGAGTGCTGGCCGAGCTACGCACGCCGCCAAAGCTGGTAGCGCCGCCCGAGCCGCCTAAAGTAGAACCGCCTCGCGAGGAGCCCAAGCCGGCGGAAATCATCCCCAAGGTGCAGCCGCCAGCTGCTGTCCGCCCGCCTAAGAAAGAAGTGATCACCGATACGTTTGCGCCGGCTTCTGAGGTGATGAGACCGGTGGAACCTAAGAAGAAGGAAGTTGTGACCAACGCCTTTGCCTCCGGCAGTTCGGAACCGCCAACCTTGAAGAAACCTGCGCGTCAGGTTCAGACCGGCGGGTTTGGAGATCCCAACGGCGTGCCTGGAACATCCGACAAGAAAGCCCCGCTCACCATTGCCAGTATCGGTTCCTTTAATCTGCCTTCGGGTCCCGGAAACGGTAACGGGACGGGCGGCGCGCACGGCGCTCGTGGCACTGTGGCTAGCGCCGGATTTGGTGATGGCGTTGCCGGAAGTGGCTCCGGCGATCATGGCCGCAAAGGGACTGTTACGACCGGTGGATTTGGCGATGGTACTGCGCCCGGCTCCGCTGCGCCGCATACCCGTGCCGAAGCCAAACCGGACGCGACACCGGTGGAGATTCAATTCAAGCCTCGCCCCGTTTATACCCAGGAGGCGCGCCAGCTTCATGTGGAAGGCGAGGTGCTTCTGGAAGTCAGGTTCGGCGCCGGCGGCGATTTAAGAATTGAGCGAGTGGTGCGAGGTCTGGGCCATGGCCTGGATGAGGCAGCGCTGCGTGCGGCTCAACAGATTCGTTTCAGCCCGGCCAAGCGCAACGGCCAGGCTTACGATTCCATCGCCACCGTACATATAGTTTTTCAATTGGCCGAGTAACGTTTTGAATCCCCCTGGAGGAATTATGCGTTTTGTCTACAAACTTTCCACGCTGCTCATGGTTTTGACTATGGGAGTGGCTGTCCTGGCGGAGTCAGACCGCAGCAAGGCCAAGGACAAGGACAAAGATCAGGCGCCGGTCGATCCCATCGCCGAGCACATTTTCTATTCGGAAGCCAAGCTGGTGGAGAACATGCACAAGTTCAGGCCCCTGGTGGAAACCTACATCCAGAATATGAAACCAGATAAGGAACTGGGAAGCGTGCCCGAAAGCGACAAATATTTTCTGGGCCGGCTGATTCTGAATGAAAAAGGCATCAGCCGAAAGAATTTTGACGAACATGACCGGCCCAACCTCATGAGCCGTGTCCTTGATCGGCTGAACAGTTTTTACAAGATGAATTATCTGCCTTTGGGCTTCATGCAGCTTATTTTTCTTAACGACAGGTTCGATAAGGATAACTATGACCTGAAGTATCTGCGCCAGCAGTTCCTCGGTGACGTCCGCACCTTGGTGTTTGACGTGGTGCCAAAGAAACACGTCAAGGGGCCGCATTTCCTGGGACGCATCTGGGTTGAGGACCAGGAATATAACATTGTGCGGCTCAACGGCACCTATGAGCCGCGTGTCCGCCTCAATACCTTCTTCCATTTTGATAGCTGGCGGATCAACATGCAGCCTGGCCTGTGGCTGCCGGCCTATGTCTATACGGAAGAATCGGACGTGCAGTATGCCTTTGGCCGCACCTTGAACATGAAGGGCCAGACCCGGCTGTGGGGCTACGATCTGAAGCACTCCGGCATACAAACCGAATTTACGAACGTGCAGGTTGACTCCGTGAAAGACAACGCCGATAGCAGCGGCACCGGAAACAACGAGATTGTTCCGGTGCAGAGCGAACACAAGTGGGAACGGGAAGCGGAAGACAATGTGCTTGACCGCATGGAGCGTGCCGGCATACTGGCCCCCGATGGCGAGGTCTCCAAGGTCTTGCAGACGGTCGTCAACAACCTGGTGATCACCAACAACCTCAACATTGAGCCGGAGGTTCGCTGCCGCGTCCTGCTGACGACGCCCCTGGAGTCGTTTACTGTGGGCCATACCATCGTCATCAGCCGTGGACTGCTCGACGTTCTGCCGGATGAGGCATCCCTGGCCATGGTCCTCTCCCACGAGCTGGGACATATTGCCCTGGGGCATCGTCTGAATACGAAATATGCCTTCAGTGACCGGATGATTTTTCCCGATGAAGAGGTTTTCCGCCAAATCGGACTCAAGGAAAACGAAGCCGAAGAAGCGGAGGCGGACACCAAGGCCCTGGAATTTCTGCAGAAGTCTCCCTATAAGGATAAGCTGGCCAGCGCCGGTCTCTTTCTGCGGGCCCTGGACGGCCACTCTCATCAACTGAGCTGGCTCATCAATCCTCACTTCGGCAACCGCATGGCAAAGGGCAGCAGCCATTTGCGCATGGCGGCCCTGCAACAATCGGCCCCCGAGTTGGAGGCCCGCAACATCAACCAGCTTCCAGCATTACCGCTGGGCAGCCGCATCAAATTGGATCCTTGGGACGATCGCGTAGAGATGCAAAAGAGCAAACCCGTTGCCTTGCTCTCAGTACGCGACAAGATGTTATTCGAAGTTACCCCCATGTTTCCCAACCTGGTCCGCTTCAACGGCAAACCAGACGAGGTAGCGACCAAACAGGGAAATAAATAACAGAGATCGGGTGATCGGATGATCGGGTGATCGAAAACCATTCTCCATCACCCGCTATCACCCGAATCAACGCCTGCCTTTATTTTGTGGATTCCTCTGCGCCCTCCGCTCTTGCTCCGCGACCGGAGTTTACCCTGAGCGGCAGCGAACGGGCGTTGAGGTTTTGCCGTTGTCTTCCTCTGTGTTCCTTTCTACTACGATATGCTTTGAAATCTTGTTCTTACGCAAATTTTTCCTCGACTGAGACCCAACCAGGCTGTGCTCTGCGGATCTCTGCTTTCTCTGCACCCTCTGCGGTGGGCTTTTGCTTTTGGACTTCCTTCGTGTTCCTCTGTATTACTAATCATGAAAATCTTGTTTTCCCGCGAAGATTTTCTTTGCTTCTCTTTCGTGTTCCCTTTGTGACCGGAGCCTGCACTGAGCGGCAGCGAATGTGTGGTTAATGGTTTTGGGTTCCTCCTTGTTTTCCTCCGTTTACTCTGTTCCTCCGTGTTTCAAAGGTTTTAGGTTTTGGTTGCGGCTAAGC